>JAAFIN010000071.1 GCA_013297825.1 Cytophagales bacterium | reverse complement strand
AACTGATGTTACGCAACGTATGTGTTTTTTTATAAAATTAGAATATCTATAACTCAAAGTACAAAAGTATTTTGAAATAACCAAATAAGAGTTTTTAATTTTTTATAAAAATTCAAAATATCGTAATTTGAGGTATTTTTTATAAAAATATTTTTTCAATTATTTAAAAAACACTCTCTATTTTAAATGGAAATATATTTTTGTACGTATAATTTTTAAACTATACGTGCGTAACATGAGTTATTAAGATGCCTTGCCAAACGAATTATCAATTCATCACTAATTTTAAATGAATTTTCTTTTGGCGTTTCTAATAAATCTTGTGCTTTTTCATTGTTTTGAATTTTTGCCATTCCACTAAAAAGTAATGAAAAAAAGCCAATAGAAACCGCAAAACCACATATCATTATAAAAATACTAACTATGCTAATCATAAGTCATTACAAAAAAAATTTAATCAAAATAATAATAAATTTTACCAGAATTTTGAACTTCATTTAATCTAATTTCGCAAATGCCTTTTTGAGCCAAACCTTCCAAACAATCTTTTGCCTGTGCAGAACTTAATTGTGTTTGTTTTATCAAATCCTCCACGCAAAGCCTACCGCCCAAATGATGTGCCAAACGAATAATCATTTCATCACCAATTTTAAACTTATCATTTTTTGGATTTTCTAACAAGTTTTGTGCATTTTCATTATTTTGAGGTAATAATTTACCCTTAGAAACTGCAAAAAGTATGGAAAAACCACAAATTCCCAAACCAAACAAAATCAACGCAATACCCAACATATTTTTTAACCTTTTAATTTTTTTTACTTCTTTATAAAAATTTTTAATCAAAATAATAATAAATTTTACCAGAATTTTGGACTTCATCAAGTCTAATTTCACAAATTCCTTTTTGGGACATACTTTCCAAACGATTTTTGGCTTCTTCTCTGCCAAGTGTTGTTTGAGAAACAAGGTCTTCCACAGAAAGGCGTTTATTTAATCTATTGGCAAGACGAATGATAAAATCGTCATTGATTTCCAATTTTGGTTGTTGGGGCAAAAATTTATTATGATTATTGTTTGCTTCTGCGAGGAGGGCTTTATTGCGGTAATAATACCCTGCAAATGCCAATAATCCTGATGTTAAAGCACCACCAATATTAAAATCGCCAATCGTTGCCATTGTTGCCATCATACCAAATATCATCAATATAGTAGCCCAAGTTTTGTTCATAAAATTTATTGAATAAATTATTTAAAAAAAATGCAATTTAATTTAAAATTTTTATAAATAACAAAAATTCCGTTAAATATGTGTTAAAAACAAACACAATACTAAACCTTGTGTAATTCCCAAAGTTAAACCATTACTTAATTGATTATTCTTTAATAATTTAAAACAAAAATATAAATAAAGTCTAAAATTTTAATAAAAAAATATGAAACAGCTATTCACACAAATATTATTTTGTTTTATTTTTTCTTTCTCAGCGTTTGCACAATTTTCAGAAGGCAAAATCACAGGAAAAATTATAGAAAAAGGCAAAAACACACCGCTTGAAGGCGTAGAGGTAAGCATCGTGCTTGCCAAAGATTCATTAAATGTTTTGAAGGGTAATATCACCAACGCACAAGGCGAATTTGTTTTGGACAAATTGCCAAGAGGGCGTTTTATACTAACTGCTAAATTTGTAGGTTACAGAAATTACGTTTTGAAAAATGTATTTTTAGGCGAAAAAATGCCTGAATTTAAAATTTCTAAAATGGAAATGGAAGAAGATGCCAATGCTTTGGGTGATGTAGTCATTGAAGTAAAACGTGAGTATATCCAAATTACCCCAGAGGGTATTATTCTCACACCTGAAAATAATCCTACACAATCAGGCGGAACTGCAACAGATGTATTGCGTGATGCTCCCAATGTGCAAGTAGATGCCAATGGAAACGTAAGCCTAAGAGGTGGCAGACCAAATATTTTGGTAAATGGCAGACAGTCAGGTTTTGGCGGTGGAATGGGCGGTAGAGGAATGGGTGGCAGAGGTGGAGGCGATAATGGTCTTGACCAAATAAGTGCAGAAGATATAGAAAGCGTAGAAATTAACACAAATCCCTCCGCAAAATTTGATGCTGATGGTGTGGGTGGTATGATAAACATTCGCCTCAAAAGGGACAGAAAACCAGGCACACATTATAACGTAAATGTTGGCGTAGGAAATAGGGAACGATTTAATGGCAATTTTAGAATAAATCACCGCACAACCAAATGGAACACATTTTTTGGTTTTGGAACACGCCAAGACAATCGCCTCGCAGAAGATAATACTGACAGAACAACTTTTGCAACTGCTACCACAAATGCTACTTTTTTCAACCAAGCAAGAGATTTTAAAATTCATTCCGAAAATTATAATATTCGCGCAGGCGTAGAATTTAATCCAACCGAAAAAGCATCTTTTACCTTTGAAGCCATCACATCAGCACGCCAAAGTTGGAATGATGGAGCTTTGAATACAAGACTTTGGGGCGATAATATCAATACAGCACGTACTCGTCAAGATAATAATTCTGCAAATAACAGCAATAGTCTTGATTTATCTTTGAATTACAAACAAGAATTTGCAAAAAAACGCCAAGAATTTTCTGTAACATTAAGTACAAGTATCGCAAATGGCGACCAAACCCAAAGTTTAAATAATTTTAATCTTGCAAATGATGGCTCACAACTCAATACCATTAGCAGACAAAATAATGGAAATGACACGTGGAACTCACTCACAACTTTGCAAATAGACTATTCGCACCCATTAGGCGGTGAAAAAGGTCTTTTGGAAGTAGGTTACAAGGGAAATTTGCGTAATTTGAAAACAGGTTTTGAATTGAATAATTTTAATACACAAAACCAAACATTTGAATTAAATCCTGTGGTAAGCAATAATTTTACTTACAATGAAAGCGTACACGCAAGTTATGTAGCTTACAAAAATTCTATTGGAAAATTCAATTATAGTGCAGGTTTGCGTTTTGAGCAAGTTTGGTATGATGGCAACACGCTTGCACGCAATAATGTTTCTTCTAATTTCAAAAGAGATTATTTTAATATTTTTCCTACTGCACGCATAGGCTACAACATCAGTGAAGGCGAATTTTTGAAACTTAGTTATAGCAAACGCATTGACCGCCCCAATTTTGATGACCTTAATCCTTTTATTGATTATTCCAATCCGCTCAATTTACGCAGAGGCAACGAAAATCTACGTCCTGAACTTATTCACGTGGTAGAAGCTGGGCATAGCAAATCGTGGGCAAAATTTGGGCTTACCACCAATATTTTTTATCGTTATCGTGAGAATTTGGTACAACGCATTACCCAATATGTAGAAGGTAGCAACCTTTTTACGATGAATACACCTGATAATATTGGTTCTTCAAGTTCAGCAGGTTTGGAAATTATTACGATGTATGACCCTATAAAATGGTTTGGTTTAAATGCAAGTCTTTCCGCTTTCCAAACAAATATAAATGCTGGCAATAGTGGAAATGGCTTACAAAATGCAAATATCAATAGCCAAGTACAAAGCTGGAATGCACGTGTAAATGCGAATTTTACTTTTTGGAAAAATAGCAAATTGCAAGCAGGTTTTAATTATAATTCGCCAACTGCAACCGCACAAGGCGAAAATCTTGGTTTTTATATGGTTACGCTTGGTTTTTCAAAACCAATTCTTAAAGACAACAGGGGAAATATTGGCTTAAATGTAAGAGATTTGTTTTATAGTATGCGTTTTGGTAGCACTATTAATACAGGTGCTTTTTCTCAAACTTCTTTTGTATTAAGAGATACACGCCAAATATTTTTGACGTTTAGATATAGAATTTAAAGTTCAAGGTTTAAGAAGTTCAAAAGGTTTTTTTCAATAAAATCTTTTGAATTTTTTTTTATTTTTTTTTGAACATTTAAACTTTTAAACTTTTTTTGAACTTTTTAAACTTTTTAAACTTTTTTTGAACATTTTAAGCTTTTTAAACTTTTTAAACTTTTTTTGAACATTTTAAGCCTTGAACTTTAAACCTTGAACCTTAAACTTAATTTATGAGCAATTCTTTTGGTAAAATATTTAAAATAACCACTTTTGGTGAATCACACGGAAAAGGCATAGGCGTAGTTATAGATGGTTGTCCTGCTGGATTAACGATAGATATGGATTTTGTGCAAAGTGAATTAGACCGCAGACGACCAGGACAATCTGCCATCGTTACACAACGCAAAGAAACTGACAATGTAGAATTACTTTCTGGCGTGTGGCAAGGACAAAGCACAGGTACACCTATTGCCTTATGGATTGCAAATCAAGATGCCAAAAGTCAAGATTATTCAGAATTTGCAGATAAATTTCGCCCTTCACACGCTGATTACACCTATTTTGCAAAATATGGTTTGCGTGATTATAGAGGTGGGGGCAGAAGTTCTGCACGTGAAACCGCCTCACGTGTGGCTGGTGGTGCTATTGCAAAACTCTTTTTGCAACAATACAACATAAAAATTTGTGCTTATACTTCACAAGTAGGAAATATTATATTGGAAAAAAATTATAAAGAAATAGATATTTCACTCATAGAACAAAATCCTGTACGTTGTCCTGATGTGTTGGTTGCCCAAGAAATGGAAAATCTTATTAGAGAAGTTCGCAAAGATGGTGATACCATAGGAGGCGTAATAACTACTTTTGTGCAAAATGTAGATGTGGGGCTTGGTGAGCCTGTTTTTGATAGACTACACGCAGAATTAGGCAAAGCAATGTTAAGTTTGCCAGCGTGCAAAGGTTTTGAATATGGAAGTGGTTTTGCAGGCGTGAGTATGCGAGGAAGTCAGCACAACGATATTTTTTATAAAAATGAAAATAACGATATAAAAACCCATTCCAATCATTCAGGAGGCATACAAGGTGGAATTTCCAATGGTGAAGATATTTATTTTCGCACTGCTTTTAAGCCTGTTGCAACCATTATGCAAAAACAAAATACCTTAAATGAACAAGGTGAAGAAACTACTATTCAAGGCAAAGGCAGACACGACCCTTGTGTAGTGCCTCGTGCTGTGCCTATGGTAGAAGCAATGACTGCTTTGGTGCTTGCTGATTTTTATTTGAGGAAAAGAAATGATAAAATTTAATGGTGAGTGATAAGATAATACGAAAATAAAAGTCAGAAAAATTCATTTAATATTTTAGAAAAAATATTAAATTTGTAGAAAAAATATTAAAAATGATAAAACAAGTTATTATAAAAAATTACAAATCCATCAAAGATGTAAATCTTTCACTCAATCCAATAAATATACTTATTGGAGCAAATGGTGCAGGAAAAAGTAATTTTATTCATTTTTTTAAATTGATAAATCATATTTATACCCAAAATCTACAATCTTTTTTGGGTGGTAATTTTGATGCTTTTTTACATTTTGGACAAAAATTTAGTCAATCATTAGAAGGTACATTAGTTTTTGATGCAAATGCTATTTATTTTAAAATTACGCCAAAAGCACTTTCAAATACAGGAATTATAGAAGAATTAAGTGATTATTTTAATACTAAAAATCAGAAAGATTTTTTACCAAAAACTTGGAATCATCAAATTTGGGATAAATTTACTGAAGAAAGTAATCTAAAAAATGAAAAAAGATGGCGAGCAAATTATCTCAAAGAGCTTTTTGAAAACCTAAAAATTTATCATTTTCACGATACAAGTGATACTTCTCCAATGAAAAAAATGTGGGACACAAATGATATAAATAGTTTGGCAGAAAATGGCAGAAATTTAGCTCCTTTTTTGTATCATTTGCAAGAATTTTATCCTAATGATTTCAAAAAAATAGAAATGAATGTGCAAGCTGTTACGCCTTTTTTTCAAAAATTTGAACTAAAAAACACCTCCACAAAAAACGAAATAGAATTGCGTTGGGTGGAAAAAGGCAATGATTATTCATTTAATAGCCATCATTTGTCTGATGGTTCTTTGCGTTTTATTGCGTTGGCTACTTTATTAGGACAACCTAATCCGCCCAAAACAATTATCATTGATGAGCCAGAACTTGGTTTGCACCCTCTGGCAATTGCAAAATTGGCAGGAATGATACAAAATGCAACCGCCAAAAGCCAAATTATTGTTTCTACGCAATCTGTGGAACTTATCAATTATTTTGAGCCTGAAGATATTATCACAGTTGATAGAAAAAATCAAGAATCTATTTTTACACGTCAAAGTAGTGAATTACTTGCAGATTGGTTGGAGGATTATACAATGGGCGAAATTTGGAAAAAAAATATCATTGGAGGAAGATTATAAAAATATAAAAATCAAATGAAACAACTTTATATCATAGTGGAAGGCGAAACTGAACTTGCATTTGTGAATAAATTGTTGATACCTTATTTTGTAAAAGAAGGTATTTATACAAATATTCAGGGCATTATGATAACTATGAAAGGAGGAGGACACGGTTTTAACAATATGGAACATCTTGTTAGGGAAATAAAACCATTTTTATTTCTAAAAAATGAACCTTTTGTTAGCACAATGATAGATTATTATGGCATCAACAGCGAGAAAAAAATGCCTAATTATTTGGAATATATCAAAATTTCAAATACAAATGAAAGAATAGAAGCAATGGAAAACGAAATAAAATTTCAAGTGGACAAAGTAAAAAATTCTCGTTTTTTTATCCCAAATATTCTAAAACACGAAATGGAAACATTATTTTTTGCAAATCCTGAAAGTTTTGAAATTGATAGTTTGGACATTAAAAATGATGTTTTAGGCATTTGTAATGCGTTTTCTGACATAGAAGAAATAAATGATAGCCCACTTACTGCTCCTTCCAAACGCCTTATTTCCATTTATGAAAAATACAACCAAAAATACCAAAAAATAACCAATGGCATTACCATTGCAGAACTTACAGGCATTGAAGATATTTTACAAAAATGCAAAAGATTTAAAAAATGGGTAGATAATCTTATTTTTTTATTAAAAACTAACATTTCTTAAAAATTATTTTTTATAAAATTTATAAAAAAAACCAAAATTCCCTTTTTTAGCAAATTTTATTTTGAAATTTTTATCATATAAACCCAAAAACAAAATTTTTTATTAGATACAAAATTTTGTAATCAAAAAAATATGATTTAATTTTGTGAAAAAAAGCCCCCTAACCCCCAAAGGGGAAATAGTCTATTAAAGAATAAATAAGGGGCAATATTTAAAAATAAATTTAACATAAAAATATTTTTTGAACTTACCTCCCCCTTTGGGGGCTGGGGGGCTTCTTCTTAAAAAAATGCAAAACTTGACTTCAAACATATCATTGACCACTACCCAAATTTTGGAAGATTATCGCCTTGTATGCGAAAGTAGGCAAGCAAGCCTTTTGGGGCGTAAAGAGATATTCGCAGGAAACGCCAAATTTGGCATATTTGGTGATGGCAAAGAATTGCCCCAAATTGCTATGGCACGATATTTTGAAAATGGTGATTTTCGTTCAGGTTATTATCGTGACCAAACTTTTGCATTTGCTATCAAAGCAGTTAATTATCAGCAATTCTTTGCACAATTATACGCTCACGCCTCTGAAACACACGAACCAGCATCAGCAGGACGTATGATGAACGCACATTTTGGCACAAGATTATTAGACGAAAAAGGGCATTTTTTACCCCAAACTGACCGCAAAAATATTGCTACTGACCTCTCACCTACCGCAGGACAAATGCCTCGCCTTGTAGGACTTGGTTATGCCTCAAAACTTTATAGAGAAAATCCAAATCTGCATAAATTTACTGATTTTTCTATCAATGGCAATGAAATTGCCTTTGGAACGATTGGCAATGCTTCTACTTCGGAAGGGCTTTTTTGGGAAGCTATGAACGCAATAGGCGTGTTACAAGTGCCTGTCGTGATGTCGGTTTGGGACGATGAATTTGGTATTTCGGTAGGAAAAGAACATCACACTGTCAAAGAAAGTATCTCAAAAGCCCTTGCAGGTTTTCAAAAAGAAAATTCAGATGAAAAAGCATTTGAAATCATAGCAGTAAAAGGTTGGGATTATGTCGCACTTTTGGAGGCTTACCAAAAAGCTACACACATAGCACGCACCACACACACGCCTGTACTCATTCACGTAACCGAACTTACACAACCGCAAGGACATTCCACGTCAGGCTCACATACACGTTACAAATCCAAAGAACGCCTTGATTGGGAAACAGAATTTGATTGTAATGCACAATTCAAAAATTGGATTATTACAAATGGTTACGCAACCAACGAACAACTTGATGAAATAGAAAAAAATGCTTTTAACGTGGTAAATGAAGCCAAAAAACAAGCGTGGAAATTATTTAATGATGAAATCGCAGTAGAACGCAATATTCTTTTAGGTTTTTTAGGAGAAATTGAAAACCAAAACCCTGAATATATCGCAAAACTCAAACACGAATTTGTAAATCTCAAAAATCCTACCCACGCTGAAACATTTATCACCGCAAAAAAAGCACTTCGCACTTTAAAAAATACACAAAATACTTCGTTTTCTAATTGGTTTGAGGCTTTTAGCCAAAAAATGAAAAGTGATTTTAACAGTCATCTTTACAGCCAATCAGACCTAAATGCAAATAATATTACAGAAATAAAACCAATTTATAACCAAAATAGCAAAGAAATGAATGGTTATGAGGTTTTGCAAGCAAATTTTGATAAAATATTTAGCACCAATCCGCTTGTCATTGCTTTTGGGGAAGATGTTGGAAAAATTGGGGACGTAAATCAGGGTTTTGCAGGATTACAAGAAAAATATGGCGAAATTCGCATTGCTGATACAGGAATTCGTGAGGCAACTATCATAGGACAAGGCATAGGAACAGCTTTAAGAGGATTAAGACCTATTGCAGAAATCCAATATTTGGATTATATTTTGTATGCAGTACAGATACTTTCTGATGATGTAGCTTGTTTGCAATATCGTAGCAAAGGCGGTCAAAAAGCACCTTTAATTGTTCGCACACGTGGGCATAGATTGGAAGGAATGTGGCATTCTGGCTCACAAATGGGTTTATTATTGCATAGTTTGCGAGGAATGCACATTGCAGTACCACGCAATATGACCAAAGCAGCAGGTTTTTATAATACTTTTCTAAAAAGTGATGAACCTGCCTTAGTAATAGAATGTTTGAATGGTTATCGCCTCAAAGAACAATTACCTGAAAATTTGGGTGAATTTACCGTGCCTATTGGCGTGCCTGAAATCCTCAAAGAAGGTACTGACGTAACACTTGTTACATACGGTTCAATGTGTAGGGTTTGTATGGAAGCCTCCAAACAATTAGAAGAAGTGGGAATTTCGGTGGAAGTAATTGATATTCAAACGTTATTACCTTTTGATAAACACCATTTTATCCTAAAATCTATCCAAAAAACCAACCGAGTTGTATTTGCTGATGAAGATGTAACAGGTGGTGCAACTGCTTATATGATGCGTGAAGTGCTTGAAGTTCAAAATGCGTATCGTTATTTGGATAGCAAACCTACCACAATCGCAGCCCAAGACCACCGACCTGCGTATGGCTCTGATGGTGATTATTTTTCAAAACCAAGTGTAGAAATGGTTTTTGAGGTAATTTATGAAATGATGAAAGAAAGTGGAGAATTAGGAATGGGGAATTAGGAATTAGGAATAAAAAACAGCCAAAAGTACTTTTTTATCAAAAAAAAATGGTCTGCACCGTAGTTTACGAAGGTCTGACTGTTTTTTTTAATGATTTGGTTTCAGGGTAATCTTGAAAAAATAGAACAAAAATTACAATTTTATTTTTTCAAGACCATTCAAAGGATAAGACTCTAATAACTTTGTTATTTTCAAATCCTTCTATTTCTTTCTGTATAATTTTAACTTTTGTTTTCAATCTTTTAGGAATATTAATTTTTTTTGACACAAACAAATATAAACTATCATGTTTTATTTTATAAAATATGACATCATCTTTAAAAATTAAATCTCTTTCAGGATTGCTACCTTTATTTTTTATTTTATCTCTGGAAACAATAATTTCTGAATGATTACCCAACATTCCATAAGTGTAACCATAGATATAAAAAAATTCTTTACACCCTAAAAAATAAAGTGTACGTTTTTCTTTTAGATTTTCTTTATCATAATTATCTTCTCCACAAGAAGCAAAGAAAGAAAGAAAGGTAAATAAAATAATAATTTTAGGCTTTAAAATACTCATTTTTTTGTCTGTTTTTGGTATTTAAAAAATGCTTTCACAACCACAAAAATACCACAATAAAAATCAAATCTTTGCGAAGGTTTGAGCGTTTTTTTGAAATTTATAATTTTATAGAAACAAAAAATCAAAAAATTTAGAAATATTTATCAATCCATACACAGATTTTGGATTTAAAAAGTTCTTTGGAGAAGAAGATAACAAAGATTTATTGATAGATTTCTTAAATGCACTTTTAGGAAATGAAGTCAAAATAAGTGATGTTAAATTTCTAAAAAATGAACATCTTGGCAAAAGAGAAACTGACAGAAAAGCTATTTTTGATATTTTTTGCGAAAATGAAAAAGGCGACAATTTTATCGTTGAAATGCAAAAAGCAGAGCAAATTTATTTCAAAGATAGAGCTTTATATTATACATCTTGAAAAAAAAATTTTTATTCTGTGATTGCAAGCCCTTCAAGGTTTTAAAAACCTTGAAGGGTTTATACCAAGTAAAATCATTTAGTACTAAGATAAGTCGTTATTTTACAAAAAATTAAGAATGATTTTTTTGAAAATGCCAAATTTCACAAAGAAAATCAATGAATTAGAAACAAACTCAGATAAATGACTTTATTTTTTGAAGCATTTACCTACATTAGAGGAAATTCCTAAAATGTTTGACAATAATTTTTTTTGAAAGCATCTGAAATTGCAAAAATCTCAAAATTTACCACATAAGAAATAGAACTTTATCAAAAAAGTCTTACCCTCATTGTGATATGCACAATGTCATTCAAAATATTCACGTTAAAATACCTTATCTTCCAAAAAGCCAAATACTTAGAATTTATTTATTTTTTTAAAAATTCAAAGAAAAGTAAAAAATTAGCAATAAATTTGCAAAAGAAATAATTTTAAAGAAAATATTGTCTATCATTTTTTTTAGAATTTTTTAACGTTTTTTATTCTTTATCAATCTTTTGAATGAAATATTTTTACAAAAATAATATCTTTTTGCTCCTACTTTTATCTATCCTTTTTGCTTGTGAAAACAAGAAAGAGGACATAAAAGTAGGTGTTTTGCACTCTTATACAGGCACAATGGCTATCAGCGAGAAAGCAGTAGCACAAGCTACAATGATGGCAATAGAAGAAATCAATGCAAAAGGTGGCGTAATGGGACGAAAAATAAAAGTAATCACTGCTGATGGAAAATCAGACGCTAATACTTTTGCTCAACAAGCTGAACAACTCATCACACAAGACAAAGTAACTGTAATATTTGGTTGTTGGACTTCCGCAAGTCGCAAAACAGTAAGACCTGTTTTTGAAAAACACCAACATCTATTATTTTATCCTATCCAATACGAAGGTTTAGAACAAAGCCCTAATATTGTATATGCAGGTGCATCACCCAATCAACAAATAATTCCTGCTACCAAGTGGGCAATGGACAATATTGGTAAAAAAGTGTTTATTGTGGGTTCTGATTATGTATTTCCACGCACAGCATCAGCTATTATTCAGGATTTGGTGAAGCAACTTGGTGGTGAAGTAGTAGGTGATGAATATTTGCCTCTTGGCGCAAAAAATGTTACCGAAATGGTAGATGCGATTATCAAAGCAAAACCTGATTTTGTGATGAATAATATCAATGGTGATACCAATGTAGAATTTTTCAAAGAATTGCGTAAAAGAGGCATTACGCCAAAGAAAATTCCCACTTTTTCATTTAGTATTGCAGAAGATGAACTACGCACAATGGACAAGACCAAAATGGCAGGAGATTTTACTGCTTGGAATTATTTTCAGTCAGTAGATAATCCACAAAATAAAATTTTTGTGGCAAATTATAAGAAAAAATTTGGTGATAGCACCGTAACAGATGACCCCATAGAAGCAGGTTATATTACGCCTTATCTTTGGGCGCAAGCAGTAGAAAAAGCACAAAGCACAAAGCCTCACGAAGTTCGCAAAAATCTTGCAAATCAAAGTTTTCAAGCACCAGGCGGACTCGTGTATATAGATGGCGAAACACAACACCTTTGGAAAACGGTTCGCATTGGCAAATTTGAAGAAAGCGGACAAGTAAAAACCGTTTGGAGTTCTGACAAACCTGTTCGTCCTATTCCATATCCTAACAGCAGAACCCAAACATCTTGGGAAAAATTTTTGTTGGACTTGTATGAGGGTTGGAACAAAGGTTGGGCAAGACCAAATAGTTAATGGTAAATGTTAAATGGTGAATGATAAATGAAACAGCCAAATTCAATATTGAATATTAAATAACATCTTAGATAAAGGAAATCTTTGTCAAATTCTAAAATTTCATTTACGTCTATCTTCATTTATAATTTATAAAATTTTATTTGTGTTTAATTTAATATTCAACATTTATAATTCAACATTCATCATTTGTATTTGGCTGTTTCATTTAACATTCAACATTTACCATTCAACATTAAAAAAATATGTGGTTTAATAAAAGAATAGCTTGGCAATTACTTTTTTGGTTTCTAATCATAGAATTTCCTGCTGAAAGTTTGTTGGTGTATGTGAGTTATTACAATGCACAAAGTACGCTCAACACTGAAATTAGTTCAAAATTAGAGGCAATTTCTGACCGACAAATTCGCCAAATAGATAAATATCTTCAACAAGAAAATACAGATGTTACAACACTTGCAGGACTTTCAGAGTTTATTACACAAGCAGATAGTTATTTGCAAGATAAAAAAGAAGCTACATCAGTAAAATTATTGAGTTATCAAAAAAGTTTTCACTTTTCCCAAATGTATATCATTTCGCCAAAGGGTGATTTGAAATACCAAAGTAACATATTAGGAAATGGTTGGAAAGACACTGAATTAGGAAAATTATTTGAAAGAGTATCTTATTTGATGCAAACAGAGTTTTCTGATTTTGTAATTTCACCTTCCAGAAGTTATTTTGGGGTGTATGCTGCTGCGCCTATTCGCAATGCAAAAGGTGCATTTCTAGGGATTTTAATGGTGGAAATTGACCCACAAGGCATTAGAGAAGTATTGAATGATTATACAGGATTAGGTGAAACAGGTGAAACACAACTTTTTTTCCAACAAGGAAGCGAACTTTATAGCACCGCTACAAGATTTCACCCAGTAGAAAGTGAGCCTTATAAAAATATCCCAAAAGAATCACAAGAATTTGTAAATTATTTATTAGAAGGAAAAAGAGATAAAAGAATTACATCAGATTATCGCAATGAATTGTGTATTCAATATGGTGCATATTTGCCTTCTTTGCGTGCTGGGCTTATTGTAAAAGTAGAAAGCAAAGAAGCACTCGCTCCTATCCGCAGTTTGGGGCAAATTCTCACAATTATTGCTATTATTACGTTATTTGTAGTTGTTTTTGCATCTTTTGAAGTAGCAAGATTTTTTACAAAACCCATTAGAAAACTTCGCCATTTTACAAATGATTTTGCAAGTGGAAAAGTAGAAAAACGCATAAAAACCAATTCTAAAAATGAACTTGGACAACTTGCTCACGCCTTTAATGATATGGCTGACAAAATCCAACAACAAACCCAAGAACTCAAAGATGCCAATCGTACCCTTGAACAAAAAGTAGAGGAACGCACCGAAGAATTGAAAAAAACACTTATGAACCTCTCACAGGCTTATGAAGAAATACAAACCTCTGAAGAAGAACTTTTGCAAAATAGTGAAGAACTCAAAGCGGTAAATGATAGCCTTGAAAGATATGTGGCAGATATTGAAATCAAAAATAAACAACTCACAGAATCAGAAAATAGCCTCACACAACTTGCCCAACAACTTGGACAAATGTATGAAAGCCTCCAAAAACGTGAAAAAGAGGTTGTGGAACAAAGAAATACACTTGAACACAAAAATACTGCTATCCTTGATAGTATCAATTATGCAAGACGTATTCAAAATGCACTTCTTCCTCCTCCCCAACAAATTAAAGATATTATTAGGGAATATGGTATTTTTTATAGACCTCGTGATATTGTATCAGGTGATTTTTATTGGGTAGGCGAACAACGCAATCGTAAAGTAATTGTAGTAGGTGATTGCACAGGACACGGTGTGCCTGGTGCTTTGATGAGTATGGTGGGCGTTCAAATCCTTAATGAAATCGTGGATAAAAGACGCATTGTAACACCTTCACATATCCTTACTGAAATGAATAAAAGTGTTAGAAGGCTTTTGAGGCAGGACGAAACCAACAACCGTGATGGTATGGATATTGCAATTTGTGTGCTTAATTATGAAAAAAATATCATAGAATGTGCAGGTGCAAAAAACCCTATCATTTATATTCAAAATAATCAAGTATTCCAAATAAAAGGTGATAAAATGCCTGTAGGTGGTGAGCAAAAAGAAGATGATAGAATTTTTACAAATCACATTATAAATTGGGATACTGAAACTTTTATTTATTTGTTCTCTGATGGTTATCAAGACCAATTTGGTGGAAAAGATGGCAGAAAATTTATGATTTCACAATTTAGAGAATTTTTATTAAGAATACATACACTTCCTTTTGCCCAACAACAAACTGAACTTGAAGATACTTTTAAAAATTGGATTGTGCAACCTACTCACACACATTCACAAATAGATGATGTACTTGTAATGGGTCTTAAAGCTATTCCGCCACATATTGAACCAATCAAAAACATTGAAATAGAAGACACAACTACCTAATAATTGTTATGATAATCATTGATTTTTCATTGATTTTAAAAATACTAAGAATTGCCAATCATAAAGGACGAATTGAAAAAAATTGCATATTTTTGCGAATATGAAAATCTTTATTACAGGTGTTACAGGATTGGTAGGTGGATATATTGCTCGTAATTTGTTGGCACAACAACACCAAATTGTTGCTTTGTGTCGCAATACAAGCAATTTTGATGATATTTTAGACATAAAAAATCAAATTGAATGGATAAAAGGTGATTTGCATGATTTGAACGCATTGGCACAAGGTATCAAAGGAGCTGATTATGTGATTCACGCTTCCGCATTGGTGTCATTTTCGCCAAAAGACAAAGCAGAACTTTATCACACTAACGTAGAAGGTACAAAAAATGTAGTAAATACTTGTTTGGATTTTGGGACAAAAAAAATGCTTTTTGTGAGTTCTATTGCCTCATTGGGGCGTATAAAAGACATTACAACCATTACCGAAAAACAAAAATGGGAAGATTCTCCCCTCAATTCGCATTACGCCAAAAGCAAATATTTAGCAGAAATGGAAGTTTGGCGTGCTTATGCGGAAGGGCTTGATGTGGTAGTGGTTAATCCTTCTATTATTTTGGGAGTGGGTGATTGGACAAAAAGTAGCACCCAAATATTTCATTATGCACAAAAAAAAGCATTTTTTTATCCAAAAGGTTCTATCAGTTATGTAGATGTGCGTGATGTGGCTGATTTTTCTATAAAATTACTTTTTTCTGATATTTCAGGCGAAAAATTTATCTTAAATAGTGGGAAAATTTTATATAAAGATTTTTTTGAAAAAATTGCCAAAAAATGGCAAATAAAACCGCCCAAATACCAACTTCCTGATTGGATTGCTCAAATTGCTTGGCGTGTATTATACTTTTGGAGTATGATAAGTTATTCAAAGCCTGTTATTACAAAAGAAACTGTACAAAGTTCTGCAATGGATTTGAGTTATGACAATTCAAAAATTTGTCAAAAATTGCAAGTTTCTTTCAAATCATTGGAAAATACACTTGATTGGGCGTGTGAGGAATTGAAAGAGAAATACAATATAAAGTAAAATTTTATACATAAGATTTTTCACTTCACAAAAGTCTATTTTAATCTACAAAAAAAAACACACATTTTTAGAAATGTGTGTTTTTTGTTTTTTTTCAATTTTCCAAAAATCTTAGGAAATTAATTTTATTAAATTTTAATTCTTGAATTTGGTTTTGTGCTTGCAGTAATGTGTACCAAAACAGCACCTGTTTTTTTGTCCAAAATTTTGTCACCTGGTTTTACTTTGTATCTTGTAACGGTGCCTGCACCCAAGAAAGAAGAACCTCTTATAGAGCCTTCATATTTTATAAAAATTTGTGATTTTGAAGTGTTTTGTATTTCTACTTGGATTTCGCCTTGTTTTACTTCGTTGGTTTTTGGAGCAACTGTAAAACTGAATTGTGCGAAAATACCAACGCTCAAAAATGAGCAAAGGAGGAAGGAAATTAGATTTTTTTTCATTTTTTTTAAATAAAAAGATTTGTTTAAAAATTTATTAAATTAGTTTGTGTGATTTGTAAATCTTACTGCAAAACTACCAAAATAAGAAATACGATTTTGTAAGATTTTATGAAATGCAGATTTTACTTTATGAAATGTAGTTTTGAGTTGATGAAAGAAAAAAATACATTTTTAGTAATGTGTTATTTTAACTTTCCAAAAGTTTTAGAACTTTTGGAAAGTTGTGTTATTTTTTATTTTTAGGAGTGTAAATATTGTCCCAATAAAAATCTCCCCTTGTGTATTCTTCTCCTTCTAATCTTCTTCCATCACCAATAATACAATTAGGCATTTGTTTTTCAAGCCCTGAAAGTTGGATTTGTTGCCCCAAATATGGATTTTTGCTACAAGAAAGTATTTGAAGCCCTTGTAAATCTTTCAAAACCTCAAAATTTAGAATTCTATTTTTGTCCAAATACAATTTTTTCAAATTCGTAAGTTTTGCTAAAGGTTCAATATCCACTATTTTATTGCTTGACAAATGTAATTCTTCCAAATTTATAAGATTTGCAAAAGGTTCAATATTTTCAATGTTATTGAAAGTCAAATCTAAAAATTTGAGATGTAGCATTTTTGATAATGATGTAACATTTTCAATTTTATTTGACGACAAATCCAATAATTCTAATTCCAACCAATTTTCCTCAAAAGGAATTATCAAAATATTTTTTTCCTCTAAAAAAAGATGTTTTAGATATTTGGAGGCATAAAATGCTTTATCTCTTGGGTCGTACATTGGTTTTTACGTTTTTTAACTTTCCAAAAATTTTAGAACTTTTGGAAAGTTAGTAAAATAGTAATTATCTACGTAAAAATTCTACCTGACAATTTGGAAGCAATTCACGAAGTTTGTCCTGTGATTCTATATTCACATTACCAGTCTTAGTAATGTACGTTTCAGTTACAATAAACATCTTTAGGTTTTTCAAGTTGGCAAGTTCCTTTGGAAATGTATCAATATCATCATTTTTTGAAACATCAATTTGTTTTAGTTTTGATAAATTTCCTATTTCTTTAGGAATTATTTTAATAGAATTTTCATTCAAATTTAAAATTTCCAAATTCGCTAATTGTGTTATTTCTTTTGGAAAAGTTTTAAATCCAAGCCCTTTCAAAAATAAATATCTTAGTTTTTGTAGTTTTGTAATATCCGCAGGAACTACTTGAAAAGAAGCATTTTTTTGTTCTGAAAAGGATAGAATCTCCAAATTCGTCAATTCAAATATTTCTTTAGGAAATGTAGAAAATTGATTTTGTGCTAAATATAATTCTTTTAGTTTTTTTAATTCTGTTATTTCTTTTGGTAAAGATGTAATTGCATTTCCATTTACATTTAATTCTTCCAAATTTTTCATTTTTTTTATTTCTTTGGGCAGGACAGTAAGCCCTGTGTTTTGAAGATTCAACGTTTTGACTTTCAAAGGCTCTTTTAAAGCAAGTTCCAAATCTCTGTATTTGCCATTGTATTGTGCATAAATATTGATGCTGAAAAAACAGCAAAGAAATGTTAGAATTAGATTTTTTTTCATTTTGTTGAGTTTAATTATTTTAAAAAAAGATTTGTATTTTTCGTTTTTTTTAACTTTCCAAAAGTTCTAAAACTTTTGGAAAGTTTTGTATTTAATTCCCCCTTTGGGTTAGGGGCTTTTAAAGTTTTGAAATCAACTGCACTTTTCCGTCCATACTTGGGTCTGCTACCAGATACACACGTTTATTATTTCCGTATTGTGTCAATTTGTCGCCTTCGTCCATTTTGATAGTGGTAACGATGTTTTTTTGCAAACGATAACTTCCACCACTTCCCAAATTATACACGTGAACCTCGTCATTGGTGTCATTTTTTACTTTGATAGCAATATTTTTGGCTTTGGTTGGTTTTGTATCAGCAGGTTTTTCTTGTTTTTTCTCTGTTTTTTTCTCGTCTTTTTTAGAAGAAGAACTTGGAGAATTAGAATTATTAGCATAATCATTACTTTCTTCTTCTTGTTCGTAAGTATCTTCGCTATTGCTACGATAGTCCATTTTCACGAAAGTTCCTGCAATAATTTCTGATAAGAAATTAGCATACAAAGGCTGATTATCTTGGCTCAAAGCAAAGAATATTCGCCCTGCCAACGCATAAATATCTTCTAAGGAATGTAAAGACAAAAACATTGTAGAACTTGTATCACTATGATAACTATCCTCGCTGTCTATTTTCGCAGAATAACAGGTTTTTAAAGATACGCCCCAAGTAGCAAACAGTACAAATGTGTAGCATTGGCTATTGCTATCAAAATAAAAATTACCATAATCTTGGTCGTGAGGCTTGCAAATTACATATTCACCAGGTGCTTTTTCGGTGGAAACAGAGCGAATTTCGCCATCTTCGTTGTATCTAACTTCTGTCAAATGAATATATTTTTTGTCATTTTCATTTTTGATGCTGATGTAAGTTGCATAACCACGATTACCATTTTGAGCAGGATTCCAATAAATCAATTCGCCATCAAAATAAATCGTACTGTCGTATTTTGTAACAAAACTTTTTTCTTTGGGCAAACCATATTTTGCAATGCTTTCTTTTACACTTTCCAATGGTTTTAGAGAAAGTTCGTGCATCAAGGCAAATTCTTTGTTTTGTTGTGCTAATTGTGCTTGTGCATATTTTTCGCTTGCTTCTTTTTGGGCTATTTCTGCGTTGATAATTGCCATTTTTTGAGCAATTTGCTGTTCCCTTTCTTCTTGTCCTTTTGGTGTATGATAGACATTCGCAGGAAAATTCGGTAAAATCATTTGTTCTACGATTTTGAAAGAATTGCGTGGGTCTTTGTCGGTGTATAATCCAATATCATTGGAATAATCATAACAAATACGTTCTACATCTTTACTGTCAATTTTGTAGTTGTATCTTGCAATGCTTTTGTGTGTATAAATAACCACAACGCCAAACATATCAGTATGCAAACGAGGCAAGCGGTTTTCATTTGCAAAATCCATATCCGCAAATTCACAAATTTTGTGGGATACTTCTGTTACTTGATTTCCGTTATAAGTAACATCTAAGATTTGCAAAGCATTATTATTCACAATGTCATAATGCGATTCTATGCGACCATCTGAATAATCACCTTTGCAATGAGCATAATTTTTGGTAAAAATAAAACTTCCATCAGGTAATTGAAATTTGAGAATTGCACCATCGAGATTGTCAAAAACTTGTTTAAAAACCTTATTTTGAGGTTGTTGGTCAGGGTTTTGTTGTTGTTCAACAAATTCTTGCAAATTTTCTTTGATTTTATCAAATTGATTTTCAAGGTTTTTGCTTTGTTCTGCAATAAAATCAGTTGCTTTTTTGAAAAGATTATTAAAAAAACTCATAGGAATTAAAAATTAGGAATTAAGAATTAAGAATTAAGAATTAGGAATGAAACAGTTAAGAGCCTTTCATTTTTATTTTTTTTTATTTTTCTATTTCTGTGATTAGTTCACAAAATACTTTTTCGGTTATTCGGATAATACCTTCACGTCCCAATCCGTAGGCAAGTGTGGTAACTTCTTTTTTGGTAACTAAACCATAATAATTCATTTTTTTGTTTACTCTGATGAGTTCTGTGCCATTAGGGGCTTCGTCCATCGAGATTTGAAATTCTTTGTATTCAAAAAAAGGTTTGTCTTTGGTTTTTTCCAAAATAAATTTTTTAACTTTTTCGTAGTTTTCTGCGGAATGACAGGATTTTGGTGTTTTTTCTGTGCAAGAAAAAAACAATAAAATAGAGGTAAGAATGGACTTTATCATTATTTTTTATTTTTTTTCGGTTTTTGTGGTGTCTGCTGACCTGATATAAGCAAGTGTCCAAACAATATAAGTATTAGGACATTTTTCTTCTTTTTTGAGGTAATTCATTATGTGATAAAAATTTTCAGAAAGGTATGTTTTAAAATCCTTGTCTGCATCAAAATCATATTTATCTTCCCAGCTATCAATGGTAGTTGTATTATCATCACAAACTTTTTCATTAAAATTTTGGCGATTTTCAATTTGATAAAATCTTAGGGAATCACTTTTGTTATTTTGAAGTTGGTCATAAAATTTCTTTAATTCAGTTTTTCCTTTGGTTCTAAAATCTTTACCAATTTTTGTCCAAATTTTCATAAATTTAGGAGAAAACCCTGTAAAATTGGGTTCTAAGCATTTACAAGTCATATCTGCGAAAAACTTTGTAAATTCTTCAGCAGGGAGTTTTTGTAATGGCTTTTTTTCTTGTGCGAAAATGTTATTGGTAAGAAATAAAAGGCAAAAGGCGAGGAT
>JAAFIN010000072.1 GCA_013297825.1 Cytophagales bacterium | reverse complement strand
TATTTCACGAATGGAAAATAAATTCCCCAAACCTAAAAATTCTGAAACAAATGTTGCTATTTCCATATTTTTTCTTTTTTTCACAATATTAACACTTTTCAAGTAAATTCACTTAGTACCAAAAATTAATTTAAAAAATAAAATAAAAGTTAAAATAAATCTGAAAATATCTTAAAGATTTATGATGTAAATTAAACATATTCTAAGATTGTTTGATTGTGTGATTATTTTTCTGCAAGTTCGCCCTTTGGCGTGTGCGGTTGCAAACCGCAATGCCTAAACCGTTGAAGTCTAAAGACTTCAATAAACTCACATCTTTTATAGGCTTTTAGGAACACTTAGAAGAACTGGAGAAACAGAATTTTATTCGGTTTTAGGATAAACTTGGAACATTAGGGGAACTGGTTATAACTTACCTAATTTCTTCAGTCTTTCTGCCACAATTTTACTTTCATACCAACTCCAGCCTTTTTTTATGAGACTGCATAAAGCTTTCAATGATGCTCTTAGTCCATGGTTATATCTATCAAAATCATCAAAATGTTCTAACATATCCAAACATTCTTGAGCGAGTGTTTCTTCCTTGTGCAATGCTATAAATCTTTTCAATAATTCTTTTAAAGGTTTAAAATAAGCAGATTGAGAAAAAGGTATTAATTGTAATCCTGAAGGTGTCATTGATAAAACATCATCTAAAAACCTAAAATGTAAGGTTTGTTCTTTTACTTGACCAAAAAACTTTTGCTTAAATAAAATATATAGTTCTGTTGCTAAATTTCTTGTAAAACGTGCCAAGAATAAAAACCTTTGTGCTTTTATAATATTAGACTCTTCTTCAAGAGATAAACTTGGTGCACCACAAACAACAGCAATCAACATTTTATCTTCTATAGATAAAGAATTGAAATCACATATTAATATGTTGTCCTCTTTACCATCTTTTAAGAACTCAACAACTGATAATTTACTATCTTTATCTACCAGGTCATACTTACTTGCATTCCACAGATCACTCTTGGTTACCTTTTCAAGTGGGTATTTTTTTAATGATAGTTCCATATTTTTTAATTTAGTTTGTTATATTTGCTTTTATTGTTAGTACTTTTAAAGAATTATGAAATTTTTCACTTCGATTTACTTCTAAAAGTTTATATTCTGCCTCAAATTCGGTTTCTGAAATAGCATAAGGATTTACTTTTATACCCTCTAATGCTAACTTCGTGTTTGTTGCCCAATCTCTAATAATTTGTTCTAATATGTCTTTTGCCTCAGCTTCATCTATTACTTCTCCCATATCTTCCTTTGTGGTAATTATTTCTTGTATCGTTGGTATGGGTATTTTTTCGTAATTCACACTAACTATTTTCTCCGTTGTTGGTGTTAGAAAAATGCTTTTACAACTGCAAAAATAGCACAAAAACCCTTATAAAAACCTAATGCTTTTATAATTCCAAATGCTCACGTGCATTTTTCCACCAACAACTCAGCGAGCAAGTCCTCTGAAATGCGTTGTTGGTGACGAAAAATGCTTTTACAGTTGTAATAATGTTATCTTTTGTACTATTTTGAGTAGCAGATGTATATTTTCAGTGTGCTTGCATTTTTCTAAACACACAACAACGGTGCAGATTTTTTTCACTTGGTAACACCGACAAAGGATAAAAGTAACAAAATAAACCCCATCAGGGTTATCAAAACGATAATTGGACATATTTTAAGATTGTTTGATTGTCTGACTATTTTTCTGCAAGTTCGCCCTTTGGGCGTGTGCGGTTGAAAACCGCAATGCCACAAATGCGAAGTAAAATACTTCGCATAACGACATCTTTTTTAGCACATTTTAGGTTAGGAACACTTCAAAGAACTGGGATAAAATTACACCCCCAACTCTGCAAGGCTTTTCCCTAATGGTAAATTTTTAATTACTTCTATAGGATATTCTTCAATCACTCTACCCCAATATGATAATACCTCAACAATCTCTTTTGTATCACACATACCTACAGAATCAGGATAAGAAGAATAATCAAAAATAGCAATAGTTTTGTATTTTCCAATTTTTATGCTTGAGTAAAGTTGATCATCTAAAAATACAAAATATTGTGTGCAACTAAATGCAAAATCCAACATATTTTTAAAATCTGAATACACACAAATAAGAGTATTGGTTATAATAAATATCCACATAGCTTCACTACAAATTACCTTCGCTATAAGCTGGAACATTACAACATCTGTAACAAAACCATCTTTTGTTACATAATCATTCAAAAATTTTTTGCTGGTTTCATTTTCTTCAGATTTTAGGTTTTGGTATTCTAAAATATTTAATTGACAAGATATTTTTGGATAATTTTCTAAGTTATCAATGGTTGATAGCATAAATTTTATTTTTTTTATAATATTTGTCTCATCATAAGAAAATACCTCACGTATAATTTGATTCCACACTAACAAATGACGCCCTTTTTCATAATTGAAAGTTAACATTAACATGGTGGTTTCTGTTTCACTTGTCCAAGAATGTGTAAAACAATAATTTTTAAATTCTTCGTATGTTACCATTTTGGATATGCTGTGATTAAGGTTCCCCCCACTCCTCCAAGTTTGTACTAAATGCAAAATAATATACTGTTTCAAGTTTCAAGCGTAGCGTAACTTGGAACTGCCTTTTGGCAAGTTTTCAACTTGCGTACCACAAAAAAATAATCACAAATCACACTAAAATAATTCATTTTCTTAATATTGCAGTAGGTTTACCTTGCAAACCGCAAGTTGAAAACTTGCAAGAAAAGCAGTTCCAAGTTTGGCTTCGCCTTAAACTTAAAACAGAATTTTATTCGGTTTTAGGATAAACTTGGAGCATTAGGGGGAAATAGCTTTTTTGTTGTTTTTTTATTTGTTTTTTAATATCTATTTCCAATTGTTATTTTGGGCATAGATTCATTTATGATTTGAAAATCATTTTTTGTGAGTTCTACATTGAAAGCACTCAAATTTTCTTTCAAACGATTTATTTTTCTTGTGCCAGGAATTGCAGTTATTTCATTATTTTGGCTCAATACCCACGCCAAAGCAATTTGGGCATTAGTAACATCTTTTTCTTTTGCTAATTGGTCAATAACTTTCACGAATTTAATATTTTCTTTCATAGCCTCCTCTGTAAATCGTGGATTATTTAGCCTAAAATCTCCTGCTTCCATATCCTCACGACTTTGGATTGCACCTGTCAAAAAACCTCTTCCTAATGGGCTATATGACACAAAAGTAATTCCAAGCTCTTTGCAAACCTCAAAAATTTCTTGTTCTGGCTCTCTACTCCACAAAGAATATTCTGTTTGTAGTGCTGTGATTGGGTGAATTTTGTGGGCACGTCTTATGGTATTTGTATCAACTTCTGACAAACCAAGATATTTTATTTTACCTTGTTTTACGAGTTCAGACATTGCCCCAACGATTACCTCAATTTCTACTTTTGGGTCTTGGCGGTGCATATAATATAAATCTATAGCTTCTATTCCCAAATTTTTAAGGCTTTGTTCGCAGGCTTTTTGGATATAATCAGGTTGTCCATTTAGTCCAAGCCATTCTCCTTTTTCGCCTCTCATTACCCCAAATTTTGTTGCTAAAACTACATTATTCCATTTATTTTTAAAAGTTTTTCCAAGTAATTTTTCATTCGCACCACTTCCATACATATCAGCAGTATCAAAAAAATTAACACCTAAATCAATGGCTTTGTGCAGTGTGTTTGTGGATTCTATTTCATCAAAAGAACCATAAAATTCTGACATACCCATACAACCAAGTCCCATACGGTTGATTTTTAAGTTACTATTTCCCAAAATTGTTGAATTATTCATTTTATTTATTGTTTAGTTTTTTATTAAATTTATTGTTTGATTTCAAGGATAAAGGCTTTTGATATCTTTAAAAAAAACATCAAAAGCCTTTTTTATTTATAACATACAAACCTATAAAATTTTAAAAACCTTATAGGTTTATGCAAAAAATTATTTCATCAACTCCAAAATCGTAACCGATTTAGCAGGCAACAACAATTCACTCAAATTCGTAATAGTTTCACCTGTAAGGGCATTTTTGGCAGAAGTATAACCTTTCATACGCTCCTGAAAACGTTTTGTATCTACTTTGCGAGGGTCATTGCTATTATTGCCAAGTACCATAACGCTATTGTTGTCATTGTATCTAAAATGCACATACACATTATTATCAGGTACAAAATGCATCATTTTGCCTGTATGCACTGCTGTTGCACTTTTTCGCCAATTAAATAATTTTTGGGTATAATTTTGAAGGTCTTTTTGGTCGTTGGTAAGTCCTTCTTGTGTAAAAGCATTTACTTTGTCGCCAGCCCAACCACCAGGAAAATCACCACGCAATTTTCCGTGATTATCTCCTCCGCCTTCCATCAATATTTCAGTACCATAAAATACCTGCGGAACGCCTCTCAAAGTTGCCAAATACGCAAGTCCCATTTTTATTTTACGCAAATCTTTTCCTGTGTTGGTTGCATAACGACTTACGTCGTGATTATCCAAAAATATTACATTTTGTTCAGGGTTTGGATAAATACCATCTTGCACAAGTGCGTAATAAATTTTACTCAAACCTGTATTCCAGCCATCATTTTCATTAAAAGCACCATTCAAAGCATCACTTACAGGAAAATCTGTAAGGCTTGGCAAATTACTGTTATAATTTTTTGCGTTTTTTGAATTTTTTTGCCAATAAGCAGAAGTTATCGCACTACTTTCCCAAACCTCGCCCACAATGTTAAAATTAGGATATTCTCTAAAAACCGCTTCACACCATTTTGCCATAAAATCAGGGTAAGGATAAGGGTGTGTGTCCATTCTGATACCTTCTATGCCAAAATATTGAATCCACCAAATAGAATTTTGGATAAGATACGTTGCCAAATGCGGATTACGTTGGTTAAGGTCAGGCATATGTCTATCAAACCAACCCATTTGCATTTTGTCATAATCAAATTGTGAAACATAAGGGTCAACTGTAGTGCTTAATCTATAATTGGATTGTGTAAATTCAGGGAATTGATGAATCCAATCTTTCATAGGAAGGTCTTTAATAAACCAATGTTCGCTTCCACAATGATTAAACACCATATCAAGGATAATTTTTAGATTTTTTTGGCGTGCAGATTTTACCAATCGTCCAAAATCCTCATTTGTGCCACATCTTGCATCTATTTTATAAAAATCTGTAATTGCATAACCGTGATAACTTTGGTCAGGTTGGTTATTTTCTTGTGGTGGATTAAGCCAAAGAGCGGTATAACCCATTTTTGCAAAATAATCTAAATTCTTTTCGATGCCCAATAAATCCCCTCCGTGTCTGCCAAAAGGCTCATTGCGATTGTGAATTGCTTTTGGATTCATTTCCTTTACCACATCATTTTTTGGGTCGCCATTTGCAAATCGGTCAGGCATTACCAAATAAATCACATCAGCAGGCGTAAAACCAACATATTGCTCACGTGGTTTTTCAGGCGTGAGAAGTGTATAAGTGTGAATAATTGGCTTTTTTTCTTTTTCTTTGGTCAAAATAATTTCAAATTTACCAGCTTTTGCATCTGCTAAATCCACATATAGAAAAATATAATTTTGATTTTCAGGTTTTTCTGTGCGTAATATTTTGATATTACCAGCATCAGATTTACCAATTTTTACCTCAGCAGTACCAATATTTTTGCCATAAAGCAATATTTGTAATTCTTTGTTTTGCATACCTACCCACCATTCTTTGGGTTCTATGCGAGTAAGTTCAAAAGGAAGTTTTTGGTTATTATTTTTTTGTGCCAAAATTTTATTTGGATAAAGTGTATATCCAAGAAAAACGAAGCAAAAAAGATAATTAAATGAAAGATAATTAAATAATAACGTTGGAAATAATTTTTTTTTCATAAAAAAGAATTACAGTAAAAGAGAATACAATTAAAAGTGAATTTTTGAGGATAAAAATTTTTTAAGATTTTTATGGGGTTTTTACAAGAATTAAACGATTTTTTTAGAAAATTTTGGGTAAAATTGCAATGTTTTTGTCTAAATTCCTATAAATTTTTAAATTTCTTTTTGGATAAAATTTTTCTTAAAAAAATCTCAATATATATAAAAAAATTATACGTAAAATTATACACAAAATTATATGAATAAATATGTCAATAAATACCTGAATACATACCTAAATAAGTACAAAAATATATATCTAAATAAATATTTATTGACAGGTTTTTTCTGTTGTTTGTTTATATTTTTTTCAATTTTATTGTATTCTTTTTTTAAACAAAATAATCATATAAACTTTCAATTAGTACAAAAAAATATCGCAAAAGCACAACAAGAGGCAAAGAAACAAAATGATATTTTGAGCCAAAAAATTCAAAAAAATGGTTTGATTGTGCTTGAAGCTACCAAATTATTACAAAAATATCCTTTTTTAGTTTTTCGCAATAAAAATCTGGTTTATTGGCAAGATGCACAATATACTTTTGAATATTCACAATTACGCCACACAAAAGAAAGTGATTTTTTGGATTTTTTGCAAGGAAAATTATTAACAGAAAGAAAAACATTGATTTATGACAGTGATACAATCCAAGTGTATAGTTTTGTGTCTTTGGTCAAAAATTTTAGTGTGCAAAATCAATATCTAAAACCCATTTATAACACAGATTTGGGGATTTCGGAGAAAATTAACATAAGCCCCCTAACCCCCAAAGGGGGAACAAATAACGTTCAACCTATCAAAGGGGAAAGTCCCTCAGCCCCCAAAGGGGGAGATAAATTATTTGAAATAAAAAACGATAAAAATCAAGTAATTGCACTTTTGGGTGAAAATACACAAAATAATTCAACAAATCCCATCAAAAATAATGCAAAAAGTAATCATTTTTTGCGTATCACAATACTGCTATTTATATTTGGTTTTTTGTGGTTTTTTTTAATTTGGGATTGGAAAGGTGGCATTTTACAAAAAAATATCTTAAAAAAAATCTTAAATTTTTTTCCAAAAAAAGACAGTCCAAAAAGTATTTTTTATTCGCTATTTTTTACAATTTTGGCTTCTGCGTGGGTTTTTTGTTATGCATATTTTCTCAAAAATTGGATTCACGCAGAATATAAATTGGATATTACCCAAGAAATAGAATTTTCGTGGGAAAATACCCTTGTAATGGGAATTTATATGGCGGTTTCGTTGCCATTTTTTTATGTTTGGCACAAAATCATACGATTTGATTATGCACTTTTTTCAAAAAATAATAATCTAAAAAACAAAAATTTAATTTTAAATAATAAAAATTTTAAAAATATTATTTTTAATTATTTATTTAATGGCACATTTTTAATTATTTGTTTGGTGTTTTTTTATTTTTGGACAAAAAATCATTCTTATTTTTGGATATTACTCTTGCATTTGTGCTTGTTTTGGGTGTGTCAATACACCAAAATTGCACGAAACCTGCGAAAATTCAATTATTTGGCAAGTATTTATCTTTTCTTTTGGGCGTTTTTGGGCGGAAGTGTTGTTACGCTTTTGTGGTTGGAAAATAAAGAAAAACAAAATATTGAAAATATGCGTGATTTTGCAAGCAGAATTTTACCAGAAGAAGATTCTTTTGCAAAAGATTTATTGGATAAAGTTGCAGAAAAACTCAAAAATATGCCTGAATTGACAGGTGTTTTTGCAGATAGTTCCAACAAAAAATATTTGTCGGTTGGTATTCAAGACAAAATAAAAAGGGATTATTTGGGCAATTATTTTAACCAATACAATATAAAAATGTTGTTTTTTGATAAATATGGAAATGCGGTGCTTGGAAGTCCTAACGCAGAAGGAAATTTTGAATATTATCAAAAAACTTATCAAAAAACTTCTTACGAAACCGAAAATCCTGCTATTTGGCACATACAAAAAGCTGGTGCAAATGCCCAAAAAAGATATTTAACATTTGTGGATTATCCAAATGACCATCATCTTGTGCTGGATATTGTCCAAAAACGCCAAAGCGATAGTTATGTTTTTTCTACCTTGTTGCTTTCCAAAAGCCATAATTTGCCTGCTTTAACACGTTTTTACAGTTATGCGGTGTATGACAATAAGCAACTTGCGTATAGTGTGGGTGATTTTAATTATGAAAAAGAACCATTTGGACAAATGTTTTCAAAAGAAATTTTGTATTTGGAGGGAATTTCTTACAAAAATCACGTTCATTTTGCGTTACAGGGCGGTTTTAAAAAGGTTATTTTGGTGAGTTGTCCGCTTCCAACATTGAGCGAATATTTTTCGTTATTTTCTTTTTGGTTTTTGAATTTGGCACTTGCTATTTTTATTGGTTTGGGTGCTTACACATTTTTTCAAAATCAACAACGACACGAAATAAAATTTGCTACACGTATTCAAATTTATATGAATATTGCGTTTTTTCTGCCATTACTTACAATAAGTGTGGTAATGTGGAGTATTTTGCAAAATGATTATAAAATAGAATTTGAAAAGAATTTTTCTAATCAAACGCACCAAATTACACGCCAATTAAGCAATCCTTTGCAGGATTTTAAAAATAAAAAAATTGAAAAATCACAATTTACCCAAATTTTACAAGATATTTCTGAATTTTCAGAATTAGATATTAGTGTTTTTGATGAAAAAGGCAAATTATTAACCACAAGCCAATCTTCTATTTACGAAAAAAATATTCTTTCGCCTTACATCAATATTAACGCACTTTATGCCATCAAACAAGAAAAAAACAAGGATATTATTTTGTCTGAAAATATTGGAACTTTACAATATCAATCTGCTTATGTGCCTATAAAATATCCTCAAAATGACCGCATAGAACTTGCGGGCATTATCAGCATACCATTTTTTGATGCCCAAACCAAATTACACCAAAAACTTTTACATAGTTTTGCAAACATTTTAAATGTTTTTGTGAGTGTGTTTGTGGTATTTTTGTTTTTGTCTTATTGGGCTTCGCAAATTTTGACTTCACCTTTGCAAAAAATTACCGCCCAAATCAAGAAAACAAGTTTTTATCAAGAAAATTATTACGAAGAACTCACTTGGAGTGCCAAAACTGATGAAATTGGGGTTTTTGTGCAAGAATATAATAAAATGCTCAAAAACCTTGAACAAAGTAAGCGTAAAATGGCGATTGTGCAGAAAGAAGGTGCCTGGAAAGAAATTGCAAAACAGGTCGCACACGAAATTAACAATCCGCTTACGCCTATGAAACTTGGGCTACAACTGATGCAACAACGTATGAAAGACCAAACAGAAACCGTACAGCGTACTTTTGAGCGTACGATTGTGATGCTTTTGGAACAAATAGACGTGTTGCACAATATCGCAAAATCTTTTTCTGTATTCGCAAAAATGCCTATTCCAATAGAAGAACGTTTTGATATGATTTATATGTTAAAATCTATTCAAGAGCTTTATCAAAATGAATTTTATATCAAATGGCATTTTCCAACAGAAAAAAAAATGTTTGTAATGGGCGACAAAGAAATTCTAAATAGTGTAATGGTTAATCTCATAAAAAATGCCATAGAAGCAACAGAACACACCGCAGAACAAGATAGGAAAAGGCAAATTTTGGTGCAAATTAACTGCGAAACTGATGGAATTTTGATTATTGAGGTACAAGATAATGGCGTGGGAATTCCAACTGATTTTTTGGACAAGATTTTTTTACCAAATTTTACCACAAAACAAACAGGTTCAGGTATTGGGCTTGCCTTAGCAAAACGTAGCGTAGAACACGCTCACGGTCGTATTTGGGTGGAAAGTGCGGAAGGTGAAGGTGCTACTTTTTTTATAGAATTGCCTTTGGTGGAATGAAGGTGCAAGGGGAAAGGTGTCAGGTGTCAGGAAAACAGCCAAATACATTTTAAACCTTAAACCTTGAACTTTAAACTTAATTATTCGTAATAAATTTTATCCTCAAAACTGCCATTTGTACCTCGAAAATAGCATTTGTAAGGCGTGTAAGGCTTTGTATGTAACTTAATTGTACTTGACGAAGTTGTAAAGCATTTATTTGCAACAATTTAAAACGTTCTTCTGCAATTTTATTGTTTTCTTCTGCCAATATAATCGTTTGTTTTTCTATTTCAATGTTTTTTAGGGCATTTTGATAATTTTGATAATGCACAAAAAGCTCATTTTTGAGGTTGATTTTTAGTTGTTCTTGTTGGAGTTGGTTAATGTCTTGGTTGATTTTTGCAACTTGTGTATTTGTGCGTGTAATGCCACCATTATAAATTGGAATTTGAACGCCAACACCAACCGCAGGCCCCAAACTTTGATTTAACAATGCAAAACCTGCACTATTGCGTGAATTGACAAAATTATAATTGGCGTTGAGGGTAACAGTTGGGTAATTTTGGGCTTGAACTTCTTTTTTATTTTGCAAAAGAATTTCAGCTTGTTTATTCAAAATCAAAAATTGTATATTTTTCTCGTATTTATTTTCTAATATTTTCCAATCTTCCAAAGATTCTTTGGGCAATGCAAGGCTGTCAGAAAGCGAAAAATCTGCATTTGGATTGTTGATTGTGAGGCGATTGAGGCGTGTTTTTAGCTCACGAATTTGATTTTTTTGTGTATTTTGTAAAACTTCTTGTTCTTGAAGGTCAATTTTTGCCTGTAAAAAATCTGTTTTGTCTTTTGTACCAATTTCAAAAGATTTTTGAGCAAGAAAAACCCTTGTTTGAAGAATTTTTATAAAAGTTTCTACATTTTTGATTTGTTGTTGAAGTCTTAATATTTGGAAATAATTTTCAGAAACTGCAAAAATGGTGTTTTGTACCAAAAAATTCTGTTGCTCTTGCACAAGTCCTGTTTGTAATTCTAATCTTTTTTTGGTAAAAAACATCTGGTTGCCATTCCAAAGTGTCCAAGTTACACCTATATTTGCGTTGATTGCGTTGGTATTATTGCCTGAATTATTGATAACATTTCCATTAGAAAACTCTTGTTTGATGTTTGTATTAGAAAAATTATAGCCCAAATTTCCTGTAACACGAGGCAATGCACCTGCAACGCCCCAATTATTTTGGGTTTGGGTAATTTTTTTTTGTTGTTCAAGGATTTTTATCTCAAAATTTTTGTCTAATGCTTGTTTTATGGCATCTTGCAATGAAATTTTTTGTAAAGTGTCTATTTCTTGTGCATTTATTTTAAAAGAAATTAGAAAAAAAAATAATAAAAAATGATAAAATGATAGATAAAAAGATGTTTTGAAAAGCATTGGTTTTTTTGTTTTTTTGGAAAATTTAAACGTTTTTTTAGTTTTCAAAACATTTTTTATGGTTTAAAAGTTTGTGAGTTTTTTGTTAAGAAATGAAAATAAAAGAGTTATTTTTTTATTTTTTATGGCATAATCATTTCCCCAAATTTTACCAACCACAAATAAAACCCTAAAACACCGCCAATTAAGCCAGAAATCAAGAAAGTTAATACAATTCTTTTTGGTAAAAAATACAAAATTGTGAGCAAAACACCACTTCCAAAAATCGCAGTAATGATTTGTATTGTCCAAATATTGATACCCAAATAATATGCAAGTTTTGCCTCATCACCATTTATGGAAATAGTGCCTTTTATCAAATAAGCCATTGTTACATTAAAAAAATTTGCAATTTGTCTTAACCAAAATAACGCTAAAAAAATCAATATCCAGCCCCAAAAATGCACTTTTTCTGTTGTTATAATTTTTTTTTTGTAAAATAAAAATAGCAAAAAACCGATTGTTCCTGTGAGCATTGTTTGAAAAGCACCGCCAAAAGTTATCCAAAAACTATCAGATTGATATTTTTTAAGATTTTTTAAATAAATACTTTTTTCAGAAAAATCTAAGTTATTTTTAATTTCGTTAGGATATTTTTGATACATTTTTTGGAAGAAATTTTCTCTCTCATCATTCCAATAATTCATACTTCCATAATGAATACTCACATTGTATCCTAAAAATTTGGCAACTGCACAATGCCCAAGCTCGTGGGACAAAGTGCCTATTACAGTCATAAAAATAAACGTAATCACCAAAAAAACAGAAAGCCTACTATCAAATTTTAGATATTTTTTTAGGATATTTTTCATTTAATTTTAAAAATTAAAAAAATGGTAAGTCCTTAATAATAACTTTTGGAGGGTTTTAAAACCCTCCAAAAGTTGAAATTACACAAAATATTTCTTAATAGATTGGCTAATATTACGCATATAACCCATTTTTATATCTTGCGACAACATAAATTGTAACAATTCTCTTTCTGTAATATGCAGAGGTGTGCTTACAATCAACACAAGCCCATTATGACGTACCGAATTATACTCAAAACCTGAAGTTTTGAGGCGTTGCTCAAAAACCTGAATGGTAAGATTGCACTCCAATTCAAAACAATTTTCGTCCCTTTCTGACCCAAAATCTTCGGTTTTGCCACCATATAATAATTTTCCTTCTTTCAAAAAAACCAAATTATGAGCAATGCGTTCTATCTCGTGTAAATGTTGGGAACTTATCATCACCGAAAGCGGAAAAATACGACTTTCCACCAAATCCTTCAAATCATTCAGAATAATTGTTTGTGCATTGATATCAAGATTCGCCAAAGGCTCATCAATCACCAATAAACGAGGTTTGCAAACAAGTGCTTTTGCCAACGCAAAACGTAATTTGTAACCTCCTGAGAGTTCTGCCCATTTTTTGGAAGCGTGAGGCTCCAAATCAAACCTTTCTATGGCAAATTTTACATTTTCTTCATTCACTTTTCCCCTAAAACCGTGCATTGCAGCTTCCAATCGCAGATTATCCACTAAATTTCCTTGCCATTTTGGCAATTCTTGTGGAATAAACACAATATTTTGTTTTGCCTGATACCAATCAATGGTGTTCCAAGTATCCATTTTGAGGTCAGGATAGCGTATTCTTCCTGTGTCGTGTTGAAGATTTCCAACACAAATCTGAAAAAGTGTGGTTTTTCCGTTTCCATTTTCGCCTACTACGCCTGTAATTTCACCAATTCTCAGTGTAAGGTCTATATTTTCTAACCTAAATCTGCTACTTTGGTAGGTTTTACCAATACTTTCGCCTTCAAACACGATTGCAGAATTATCTTTGGCAATTTTATTTTGTTCAAATTGTGCTTTTTGTTTGTCATTTTTGAGGGACGCTTCATAAACGGTTTCCTCATCTTGGCGATATTCATTTGCAACTCTGTCAATAAATGCCAGCAAAGTTGGCTTCATTTTTTCTTTTAATTCATCATTTTGAAGATTAAAAAAATCAAGTTCCAAATTAAGACCTTCATTTTTGAGTGTGGTGTTGGTGGTGTATTGCACCGCAAAATTTGATAAATCAGGTGCCTGAAAATTATCACCTTTTGTGATTAAATCTTTGAGTTCTTGGGCAACTATGCGAATGGATTTTTGCATAAATTAAGAATTAGAAATTAAGAATTAGGAATTAGAAATTGAAAATTTGGAATAAAAAATGTAAATTAGATTTTTTTACGTAAAAATGTAAAAAAAGTGTCATTTTTTTATCAAAAATAATATTTTTTCAAAAAAATAAAAAACCTTTTTTTAATACAGAAAGTTAGAAAATTAGATTTTAAAAATTTTTAAAAAATCCAAAAATAAAACTAAAAAAAATAAATAAATATATGGCTTCTCCTAATCATAAAATTATTGACGCATTGAAAAAAACTGCCCAAAAACTTCAAAATGGGGCAAAATACCAATGGGGACACATGGGACAATGTAATTGTGGAAATTTGGCACAAGAAATTACCACAATGTCCCAAGCTGAAATCCACGCACACGCTTTGCAAACTCGTGAAGGTGATTGGTCAGAACAAACTGCAGAATATTGTAGTGCAAGTAATCTACCAATGGATATGATGATAACTCGTATGTTGGAGGCAGGTTTTACTACACAAGATTTGCAACACTTGGAAAAATTATCTGATAAGGAAGTTCTAAGTCGTTTGCCAAAAGATAAACGCTATCTTTCGCACAATGTGCGTGAGGACGTGGTTACATATATGACTGCGTGGGCGGAATTGTTGGAAGAACAATTATTTTTGCAAAGTGTGGAACTTCCTGATTCATTTTGACCTTATTGATTGAAAATTCTTTGCAAAAATAAATTTTGTATTTTCCCTAAATCCTGACTCCTTTTTATTAAATGAACACAAAACCTTTCAATCTTGGTTTTTTTTACACATTTCTATTGTTGTGCATCAACATAGGAGCTTGTGCCCAAAATCCTCAAAAAAATCACACTAAAAATCAACAATCAGTTGTTGAAAATAACAAAACAAACAAAAAAATGGACAATCAAACAACAGCACTCGCTACTTTTGGTGCAGGGTGTTTTTGGTGCGTAGAAGCGGTATTTTTGGAGCTTGATGGCGTAGAAAAAGTGGTTTCAGGTTATATGGGTGGTCAAAAAGACAATCCAACATACAAAGATATATGCACAGGCAACACAGGACACGCAGAAGTATGTCAAATCACGTATAATCCTCAAAAAATTTCTTTTAAAGACCTTTTGCAAGCATTTTGGACAAGCCACGACCCAACCACACTTAACCAACAAGGTGCAGATAAAGGCACACAATATCGTTCTGTGATATTTTATCACAACCAAGAACAAAAACAACTTTCACAACAATACAAACAAGAACTTGACGAATCAAAAGCATTTTCTAATGCGATTGTTACTGAAATAAGCCCTTTGAATACTTTTTATAAGGCAGAAGATTATCACCAAAATTATTATGCCATCAATCCAGAACAAAGTTATTGTACTTATGTCATAAAACCCAAATTGGATAAATTTAGAAAGGTTTTTAAGGATAAACTAAGGACGAAAAAACCATAAATTAAGGAAAAACTCCCGCAAAGGAATAAAAAAACAAAACACCAATTTTTTATGAAAATTGGTGTTTTGTTTTTTAGTAAAAAAATGTATTTTCATTATTTTGTATTTGTACTTACACCTTTCCCCTTACTACTTTTCCCTATAATTTCAATAAATTTTCTCTCACATTTTCCATTAGCCACATAGGCGTCGAAGTTGCACCACACACACCTATTGTTTCGTTGGTAGAAAACCAATGAGATTGCAATTCGGTAGGATTGGACACAAAATAAGTATTTTGATTTACCTCTTTACAGGCTTCAAATAATACTTTTCCGTTGGAGGATTTTGTACCTGCCACAAACACAATTTTATTGAATTTTTGGGCAAAATTCCTGAGTTCTTGGTCACGATTAGAAACCTGTCTGCATATTGTATCGTTGGCATCTACCTCAATTCCTGCGTTTTGGAGTGTATTTTTTATTTCATAAAATTTATCTGTGCTTTTGGTTGTTTGGCTATATAATGTAATTTTTTTTGGTAAATTTTCCATATCAAGTTCTTTAATATCCTGAAAAACTACTGCATTATTTTGTGTTTGTCCCAAAAGTCCAATAATTTCAGCGTGTCCGTGTTTGCCATAAATATAAATTTTTTCTTTTTTATCATAAGAATTTTTGATGCGATTTTGCAATTTTAGTACCACAGGACAAGACGCATCTATGAGTTCCAAATTGTTTTTTAGGGCAATTTGATAAGTAGAAGGCGGTTCTCCATGCGCTCTGATAAGGACTTGGGTGTTATAAAGGTGAGGCAAATCTGTGTGTGTGATAATTTTCAGACCTCTTGCTTCAAGGCGTTTTACTTCCTCGTCATTATGCACAATATCACCCAAGCAGAAAAGTTGATTTTTTTCATTTAAAATTTCCTCTGCCATTTCAATCGCATATACTACGCCAAAACAAAACCCTGAATGTGTATCAATGGTAACATTAAGATTCAACATAAAAAAATAGGGCTATAAAAAAGATTAAAAAATGTATATGATTATACTCAAAAATAATTAAAAAAATATAACAAAAACGCAATAAAAATATTGATTTTTTATATTTTTTTTAAAATTAGTAAATTTTTATTTCTAAAACTAAATTTTAACAAAATAGTTTTAAATTTTTCAAATAAAAAAAGGCTTTTAAACCGTTTTAGTGGATTTAAAAGCCTTTTTTTAATTATTTTTGAATGATTGATTATAAATTATAAAAGTTTTGAAACATTGCTATTCATTTACAATTCACCATTTACCATTCACCATTCAAAAAATTATTTTTTTATCATACACCCCGTTGGTTTATAATAATTTACTTCAATATTTTTCTTATTGATAAGATTTTGCAAAGCATCTTCCAAATATTTTTTTGTTACATCTTCTGCAACTTGTGGATTATCGTCAATCGCACCGTGATATTTGAGAAAAAAACTTCCAACATTTGCCTGTAATACAAAAACTTCTGGCGTTTTGGTTGCTTGCAAAAGTGTAGTTATTTTTTGGTCTTTGTCCAAAAGATACGTACTTTGGTACGTTTTCGCAGTTTCTTGCAACTTAGTTGCGTCTTGGGTATTTTCAGGGTTTAAAAACAAGAATTTTGCATTTTTTTCATATTTTTTAACCAAATTTATCAAACGGTCTTTGTAAGAATTGCTGTAAGGACAAGATGCACTCGTAACAATAATAACGACTAACGATTGTGGCAAAAAATCATTCAGAGATACATTTTTATCATCTTGCACATTCAAAAGCGTAAAATTTTCTACTTTTTGATTGACTTGTGCGTTGATATTTTTTGAAAAAATAATTAGAAAAAATAAAAAAACTAATGATTTATGAAAAGATTTAAGATTAACACCCAACAAAAAATTTTTCATGTTAAAAAAGTTGATAAATGGTAAAATAGAAAAAGCTATTTTTTTGGGGTGTTTTCTAAGTTTTTTTAGCTAAAATTTTTAACTAATCGTACAGAAAGCCCCAATTTTTTTGGCTTGTTTTGTAAAATTAACTGCTTTATTAAAGTCGCTGGTAAATATATTTACAATATTATCTTTTAGCAAATTTTCTACATTTTTTTTTGCATCTTGTAAAGAAATATCCAACATTGAAGTTTGTAAAAGTGTTAATTTGATTTCTTCTAAGCCTTCTTGCCAGCCAAGCATTGTGATTGTATTGTTGATATTATTATGATTGATACTGTTGTGATTGGTGTTGTTGTTTTGCATTGTTGTAAAGAAATTAAAAATTTTGTTTAATGATGCTATGAAAATTTTGTATTGCTACATCTATATATACGTATTTTGGCTCAAAAAGGTTTAAAAATTGAGAGATGGAAAATCAAAAAAAATGTTAAATATATTTTTAAGGGAAAGTAGGTATTTATGCTTATTTCTAAAAACTACACTGCAACGCTAAACTATGCGAAAGCCCCAAAATACTTTGGGAAGCAAGTGAGTAATCAAAACGCCATTTACGAGCCTGAAAACCTGCACCACCATTCAAAATAACTTGTTGTGTGGTTTGGATACCTGTACGCAAAAAAAAGTTTTTGGTGGGTTGATATTCTGCACCTATTTTCAGAAAAGGGTCATAACGCAGGTCTTTTTCTAATTCTGTGGCAATTTTGAGGGTTTGATTTGGTTGGTATTGCAAAGCAACACGCACAAGCGAAGGAATACGCAAGTTTTCCCCAAAATCTGACTTCAAAATGCTTCCTGTGAGGTTGTAAGCAGAAAAAAACGCTTGAAATTCTTTGCTAAGTATTACATTTCCACCAATTTCCACCACAAAATTCCCCCTGCTCCCAAAATCTTTGATGTATTGTTGGGCATAATGCACTTTTACGCCTATGCTTGCCCCTTCAATTTGGTGTGCGTAAGCCAATGAAATTTTTTGTTCATTGTAAAGATTATCGCCAAAACGCCCCAAAGCAAGCCCAACTACGCCATATTTTGGCAATTTTTTAGGATTTTGAGGTTGGTTTTCTTTGGTTTCTTGGATTTCGCTTTGATTTTTTTTAGAAAAATCCAAAGGAGCAACAAAACCTATACTAATTGTTTGAAAACTTTGCTGATTGTGCCTCAAATTATACGCCAAAAATGCCTTATATTGATTAAAATTTGAGATATTTGCTACATTATTAAGCAAAGCGGTAGCGTCTTTTTGGATTGTACTAATATTTCCCATTCCTTGTGCAATTGCACCTGTATTTTGGGCATCAATTTGTGCAAAAGATGTTTGTATTTTTCCAAGAAAAAAACAAAAAAATAAACCAAAAAATAGGTTTATTTTGCGATTTATTTGATAATATTTTGATATTCTTGCCATATTGCGATACTTGCTGATGTGCCTATGCGTTCTGCTCCTGCATTTATCAAATCCATAGCTTGTTGAAAGGTTTTTATGCCTCCAGATGCTTTTATGGCAACATTTTTTGGTAAAAAATTACGCATTTTTTCAACGATTTTAACTTCTGCACCTTTTGGAGCAAAACCTGTGGAAGTTTTTACAAAATCAGCACCAGCTTCTGCACATATTTCACACATAATGCGGAGTTGTTCATCATTCAAATAAGCGGTTTCTATAATAACTTTTAGTATTTTTTCGTGGTCGTGAGCAATTTGGGCAATTTGAGCGATTTCAGGTTTTATCCAATCATACGCACCGTCTTGTATGGCAGAAATATTTGCCACCATATCCAACTCATCAGCCCCATCTCTTATAATGCTTTGAAGTTCGTTGATTTTGACCTCTGTGCGGTTGTAACCCAAAGGAAACCCCACAACTGACACAAGTGCAATATCAAAACTTCCAATTTCTCTTTTGGCTTTTTTTACCCAATAAGGAGGCACACAAACCCCAAAAAATCCATATTTTTTGGCTTCTTCAACCAAATCTTCAATGTCTTTGGACACCAAAGTTGGGGATAATTTGGTGTGTTCTATGGTAGTTAAAAGGTTCAAAGTTTAAGGTTCAAAAGTTTAAGGTTCAAAAGCTCAAAAAGTATATTTTTTGGTAAATTTAAAAGAAAAAATTAAGATTTTATGTTTTTTTGAATTTCAAGAACGAAATCAATCGTTACGTGAAAATCTTCTGCAATTTCTTCAAGGGTTAATTTTCCCCTTTTGAGTAAATTTTTTATTCCTTCAATCTTTTCTTCAATTCTTCCTTCATTTTTCACTTCTTCAATTTGTTCGTTGCGTGTTTTGGTTAAAAGTTCTATGATGCCCATACTTGTAGGTAAGTTTAATGTTTGAGTAATGTTATCATTTAATTTGAGATAATTATCTTTATCTTTAAAATCAGTATAACAACGAATAAAATGTAATATTTTGTATATTTTATCGTTAGAATAATTGGCTTTTTTGAGTTCTCTTACCAAATCCATTTTCCAAATGAGTTGTTTATCGTCTGAAAGATTTTGTCTTTCTATTGCTTTTTTAGCAGTGAGCATTATGATAGAAAAAGGATTTCCTGGTATATTGAGTTCTGCCTCTGATTTTTCCAAAACTTTGAAAATATCAAATTTGTAATTCAAAAATGTGTTTTCGTATTCATACAAAAATTCATCAGGCTTGTAACTTGGACTTTTATCTGTAAAAATTGCCAAAGACATAATTTTTTTCTTAAATCTATCCCAAATACGATAGAAATAAGTAAACATTCTTTCGCCAAAATTTTTGTCTGCATAATCCTGTACTTCTATATGTACCAAAACCCATATTTCGCTTTTATTTTTTGTAAAAACTTTTACCAATTTATCCACAGCACGTGTTTGTTGGGTTAATTCTGGTGCAATTTCAGCAAGTTCTGTATCCAAAAACTCAAAATTTTTTGTAAAATCTACATTTAATCTTGTCCATTTTGGAAAAAAATAATACAAAAAATCTTCAAAAAAATCTTCAATAATTGATTTCCATAAATCGTCTTTTGTAACGTCTTTCATAAAAGTTCAAAAGTTCAAAAGTTTAAGGTTTAAAAGAAAAAATAAAAGACTAATAAGTAAAAGATTAATTATGCCTTGAACTTTAAACTTTAAACCTTATTTATTCGCAAAAATCTCATAAATATCCTCTTGAAATCTTGTTAAAAGTGCTTCTTCCATACGATGAAGTCCTGCAACATTGGCAATTTCAGTTACAACGTGAATAAATTTTTGGATAATGGTTTCATCTAAACCTTTTATATTTTTGCGAATGAGATAAAGAGCGTGTTCATAAGTGCTTTCTACGTCAAGAATCATCATATCATCAATGATTTTAAAACGTTCTTCTGCAAGCCAATCAAAATCACCAAGTTGCTCTTTGATAACTTTTCTAAAAGTTTCCCTTTCTTCTTGCATCAAAATATTATCTGCTTTGGCAATCACATACGCAAGTTGTCCAACAGTGCTATACAAATTAGCAACTTCTGGGGCAAGTTGGATTTTTTCGCTACGTTTGGAGGCGTGAATTTTGATGACATCATCTTCAAATTTATCAATGATTTTTTTCTCTGCTTCGCTCACGCCCATCACAGAGGCAACTTGTTCCAAAATATAAATAAATTTGCGAATAAGTACCCTGTTAAGTGCAAGTTTGTTTTCCTCCATAATTTGAAGGGCAATCAAATAACTTGCATCTATGTCTTTGAGTTCAGGCGGATTGCGATGTATTTGCGTAAAACGCATTTGTGCAATTCTACCGTGAGAACCAAGTGCCTCACGAATGGTTTTTTGAAAAATATCTATTTCTGATTTTGATACTTCATTATCAGTCAAAGAAATTGCATAAGCCAATTCAGCTA
>JAAFIN010000070.1 GCA_013297825.1 Cytophagales bacterium | reverse complement strand
TGGATACCAACGCTGAAAATGCTACGCTTGACCTTACGCCTGAATTTGATACAGAAGGTTTTTTAGCCAAAAATGGTAAAATTATACTATATGCTTTTTTGGGTATTTTGGCACTTATAGGCATTTATATTGCGTATGGTTATATGCAAGGAAATTCTAACCAAGAAGCACAAGAAGCTATGTTTCCTGCGGTATATCATTTGGAAAAAGAAGATGCTAAAAAAGAAAATCTTAAAACTGCAATAAAAGGTGATGGTAACAATGTAAAACAAGGTTTGGAAAAAATTGCAAGCAATTATGGTGGAAAAGCAGGTAATTTGGCAAATTTTTATTTGGGTGTTGCTTATATGAAAGATGCTAAATACAAAGAGGCAATTACTACACTCCAAAAATTTACTACACAAGACCTCCTTGTGCAAGCACGTGCATTATCCTTGATTGGTGATGCTTATATGGAACTCGCTAATTACCCTGATGCTGTGCGTTATTACCTAAAAGCTACAGACTATAAATCTAACAAACAATTTACACCAATTTATTTGATGAAACTTGCCCTCGCACAAGAAAAAGCAAATAAACTTAGTGAAGCATTGGAAAGTTATGACAGAATTTTGGATAAATATCCACAATCTACCGAAACAATGAACGCCAAAAAACACAGAGCAAAAGTGGAGGCAATGTTAGGGAAATAAATTTTTTAGGGGTCAGGGAACAGTAATTAGGAGTTAGGAAAAAAGTATCAATAAATACAAAAAAAAGCATCTGTAAAATTATTTTACAGATGCTTTTTTATTTAGGAATATATAAATTTTAATATGAATATATTTGACATTTCACAGGCATAAATGCCTGTTCTTTACATAAAAATAAAAAAAAGAAATCCGTGAAAATCTGTGTTAATCCGTAAAATCCGTGTTCCAAACTATCCTTAGCCCAAAGCCTCTTTTATTTTTTGTGGAATATTTGCATTGCAAACCCTTTCAGTCATCAAAAGAGCATTTTTGATAGTTACTGCATCAGAAATTCCGTGAGCAATTACTACATTTCCATTTACACCCAAAATAGGACTTCCGCCAATGGATTGGTAATTAAAATTATCAAAAAAAGCATCTTCATAACCTTTCTTTTTGAGAATTTTATAATATGATTGTGCCATTTTTATCACAATATTTCCCACAAAACCATCACACACGATTACATCAGCTTTTTCATCAAATAAATTACGCCCTTCTATATTACCAATAAAATTCAGTTTTTGATTTTGGGACAATAATTTATGGGTAGCTTGTGCAACCATATTGCCTTTTTCAGCTTCTTCCCCAAGATTAAGCAAACCAACTTTTGGTTTTTCAATACCAAAATATGATTCACAAAAAATAGAGCCTAATTGTGCAAATTGTTCAAGTTGTTCAGGTTTGCAATCAGCATTAGCACCTACATCAAGGATTACGCCTGTTTTTCCGTCAAGTTTTGGGACATAACTCATAATAGCAGGGCGAGCAATGCCTTTGATAGCTTGTACGCTAAACAAAGCTCCCACCATCATTGCACCTGTATTGCCAGCACTACAAAAACCATCAATTTCGCCTTTTGTAAGCAATTTATAACCTACCGAAATGCTGGAATCAGGTTTTTGAGGCAATGCTTTTGCAGGGTGTTCCGCCATTCCAATTACTTGCGTAGCATTTACAATGCTGATATTTTGCGGAATATTTTCTCCTAAGTATGCTTTTATGACATCTTCCTGTCCTACAAGCACTATTTGGGTAGTGTCTGCCACCACTTTGGACGCTAATAATGCACCATCAATTATTGCATTGGGAGCATAATCACCTCCCATAGCATCTAAGGCTATTTTCATAAGTTTAAAGAAGCCCCCTAACCCCCAAAGGGGGAACAAAAGGCAAAGAAAAAAGGTAAATTAAAAGATTTTAAAAATCGTAATTTTTGTATGTATTTACTCCCCCTTTGGGGGTTGGGGGGCTTTTTAGTTGTATCTATATCTCGGAGTACGAATAATACTTGGCGGAAGTGGTAATTTTACAGGAATTGTGTAACCAAGTGTTATTTCGTGAGAAGTAGCTTGTTTGGCAGTTTGTCCTTCAATGATATAATCAAAACTATAACCTACACGCATATTATGCACCACATTTTTTTTGGTTTTGCGTGAAAAATCTGCACCAATCAACAAATTAGCAGATTCTTGTGTGCGATAACTCAATCCCGCCCAAAATTTTTGGTTGTATTTTATAACTGCACCACCTTCTAAAGCATATTTATTAAATTGTGCATTGCGAACTAATAACATTGGCGTAAGCATCCATTTTTCAGCACCAAATAAAAAATTGTAACCGCCCATTAAATACGAACTTTGCACTAAGGTTTCTTGTGTGGTTGCACTTCCAAAATTAAATTTGGCTTGATTGAGGTGATTTACACTAAAACCCACAAAAAATTTAGGATTTTCATAATAAACACCAGCCCCAAAATCAGGTTTTAAGTTGCTTTCTTTGCCTTTGCCCAAATCAAAAGGGTCGCCAGATTCTCTAAAACGTAATTTTCCAAAATCAATGGTTTTATTAAAAATACCTGCCCTTACCCCAAAAGAAAGCGTGCCATTATTTGACATTTTGATATGATACGCATAAGAAAGTTGTGCTTCAATGTTGTTGGTTGCACCCAAATTATCATTTACCAAATGAATACCAATACCACTTCTATAAGAAGGCAATGCAGTATTAAAGTTAAAAACTTGGGTAGAAGGTGCGCCTGCATCATCAAAAGTAGGTTGGTAAGCAAGCCATTGGGTACGATACACGAACCCAAATTGTGTTTCTAATTTATTGCCTACTACCGCAGGATTAAAAAATTGGCGATTGTGGATAAATTGCGTAAATTGTGGGTCTTGTTGTGCAAAAGTATTATCTGCACTAAAATACAAAAAAAGAAAAAGAATTCCTGCGAATATTTTTATTTTAACTGTTTTTTTGTTCATGTTTTTATAAATTTTGTATGGCTGAAAAAAACAAGTTACTTAATTTTTTTTAAAAGTTTATCAAAAATTTATTTAAAAAAATTAAAAAAAGCGTTTTTTTAGCAATTTTATTGATTTTTTTCCAAAAAAAAAATTTTTAATAGATTATTTTTTTTACTTTTAATATTTTTCATTTTTTTATACAAATGCTTCAACACTTGTATTAAAACAAAATGTTTTTTTTATTCAAAACTTTTAAAAAATTATATATATATTTGTAATCAAAAAGCCCCCTAACCCCCAAAGGGGGGATTTTATTAAAAAAACTCCCCCTTTGGGGGTTGGGGGGCTTAAAAATATGCTTACCAAAATGTTTGTGGAAATTTTGCAAGCTATTGCAGATGAACCATTTGTAAAAAATCTTATTGGGAATTATTATACCCAAAAACCAAATGCAGATTTGGAAACTATGATGAATGACTTGGGGCTTAGAGGTGAAGAACGTGAAAAGTTTAGAAAAGCCTACAAAGACTACCAACAAAATCCTACCGAAACTACCGAAAAATATAAATACAAATATGAGCCAAAATCAGATAATCCAATGGATAAATTTGATGCGTATTTCAAAAAATTTGAGGACAAGGCGAACGAACACGAGGAAAAATATGGCAAAGGAACAGGCGATTATTCTCACCGAAAATATGCTAAATATGCCAACGGTGGTGGAAATGATAGCCAAAACCAAAAAAATTGGGATGATGCTTTTAATAATGTAAAAAGCAAGGTAAATGTGGAGGAAGAAACTAAGCATTTTCAAGCCTTAGAAATATCTGCTACCAATGATTATGATACCATAAAAGCTGCATATAAAACTGTTATGAAAAAATATCACCCTGATAAATTTAGCAACCCTGACCAAAAAAAACACGCTGAAGCACTTTCTATGAAAATTAACGTGGCGTATGATTATTTTAAAAAGAAGTTTAATAAATAAAATTAAAAGGTGTAAGGGGAAAGTAGAAAGGTGAAAGGTATCAGTAACAAATATCAAACAGCTAAAATCAAAATACAAGGAATGAATTAAAAATAAAATGAATACTTTTAAAAATAGGTATAAATGCCTATTCTATACATATTTTTGTATTTTTATGTATAGCACAGGCATTTATACCTGTGAAATGTCAAACATATCCAAATTAGAATTTACTCATTCCCAAACAATATTTTACTAAAAAAATGATTTTGTTTGAATACACAAAACTTACTAAATTTTAAAAAATTAGTGTTCAATAAACGTTAAAATGTCTGATATTATCATTTATTTTCGTTTAAACCTATAAGGTTTTAAAAACCTTATAGGTTTAGACAACCGACAAATTAATATTTATTGAACATTAGTAAGTTTTTTCTTAATTCTTAATTCCTAATTCTTAACTCATAATTCCTCCAACGCTTCTTTTACAGTGTTATATTTGAATGTAAAACCTGCATCAAGAAGGCGTTTGGGCATTACCCATCTACTTTTTAGGATAAGTTCTGTTTCGGATTGTAATAAAAAAGTACCAATTTCAAGCATCAATTTTGTGCTTGGCAACCCAAACCACGCTTTGTAATGTGTGCGAAGCAATGCCATAAAAGCATCATTACGCATAGCGTAAGGGCTTGCAAGGTTAAAAGTACCTTCCAAATCAGTGTTTTTTATCAAAAATAATAATGAATGACAAAGGTCTTCGTCGTGCAACCAACTTATCATTTGGTCGCCTTTGCCCATTTTTCCACCCAAACCCCATTTGGCAAGATTTGCATAATAGGGGAACGCTCCGCCTGTTTTGCCAAAAATAATAGACATTCTAAGCGTAATTTTGCGAGTTTGGGGTGTTTTTGCGTCCAAAAAAGTTTTTTCCCAAAGTTTTGCAACTTCCACCGAAAATCCAGAGCCAATTTCGCCTGTGATTTCGTCTTGTGGGCGGTCAGTTGCGTGGCGATATATAGTGCCTGTACTTGCATTGAGCCAAGTTTTTGGTGGATTTTGGCATTGTGCAATGGCTTCGCCAATGAGCTTTGTGGTAACTTCACGAGAAGAAAAAATCTCTGCTTTATTGCGTTCATTATATCTGCAATTTACAGATTTTCCAGCGAGATTTATGACCACATCAGCGTTTTCAAGTTCATTTTTCCAAGAATTTTCTATGTTTTTGGCGTTCCATTTTACAAATTTATAATTGTTTTGGCTTGGATTTTTGATGTCATTTCTTGCAACAAGGATAATTTCATAGCCATTATTCACAAAAAAATCTTTTAAAACCTGCCCAATATAGCCATTTCCACCAAATAGAATGAGTTTTTGCATAAAAAAAGTTCAAGGTTTAAGGTTTAAAGTTCAAGGTTTAAGGTTCAAAAAAATATAACTGATAGGGTTTTTAAAATGAAATCTAAAAATTGATGAAAAATATCAAAATTTTATAAAAAAAAGAAAAAAATCTGTGTTAATCCGTAAAATCCGTGTTCCAAAATGGTTTCATCAAAAAACTCTAATAGTTTTTATCATTTGTAAAAATAAAGTTAAATTTTTTAATTTTTTAGAAAAATTAAAAAAAAAACATATTTTTACGAAATTCTAATTGCATAAATTCATTCCATTTTGTTTAAATTCTTTTCAATTCATTTTTTTATTTATGAATAAATTTTTTACGTATTTTTTTAGTATTAACCCCACCCAAACCCTCCCCAAAGGAGAGGGCTTTTTAAAAGCAATTTTTTTTAGTATTTTTTTTTGTTTTGAAAATGGCTTTGCTCAAAACTTTCAAAATACTTTAGAACATAAAAATTTAGCACCAAAAAAAATAGAAAACAACGAAAATTTTGGTTTTCGCAGAACAAATATCAGACGTGCCAGCGTGCCATTCCAAATTCATAATAATTTGATGGTTATTTCGCTTCGCATCAACTTCAAAGATTCCCTTAATTTTGTGGTTGATACAGGTGCAGGGCATATTTTGTTGATTGATTCGCTGATGGTTCAGCAACTTGCTTTGCCAAAATTAGCTCCTATCAAAATATATGCGACAGGTATTGACGAGGAAGTGGAAGGATATATAAGCAAAGTGGATAAAATTGATTTTGGAGATATAGAAGGCAGAAATATTCAAGTGGTTTTTTTAAAAAATAACCTTTGGGCAATTTCTAAAAATGTTGGTATGAAAATTCACGGTATAATGGGTTATGAATTATTCAAAAATTTTATTGTAAAAATTCGGTATGAAGAAAAAAGAATTGTTTTTTTGAAACACCGCCAAAATTATCATATTCCACGCAAGGCAGAAGTTTTTACTTTGCAAATGCAACAACGTAAGCCTTATTTTGTTACAAATGTTTTTTTAAAAGATAAAAATGACACCTTAAAAGGAAAATTTCTCATTGATACAGGTGCAGGGCATCTTTTGTCCTTAGAAACGCCTTCTAACCCTGAAAAAATAAAAGTCCCTGAAAAACATCTAAAATCCCGCTTGGGAACTACTTTGAATGGTGATATGGTGGGTAGTTATGCCTTTATTGAGCAAATAGACATTGGAAAATGGAAAATTAAAAAACCTATTGTTATTTTTCCTGATAGTCTTTCTTTGGCAAAAATTTATAAACGCCAACCTTTTAGAAATGGGAGTGTGGGTATGGATTTTTTGAAAAGATTTTATGTGATTTTGGATTATAAAAATAAAAAAGTAGTCTTAAAAAGTAACAAAGCAAAAATAAATACTGAATTGGAGTTTAATACAAGTGGCGTGGATATTGTGGCACTTCCACCTAAGTTTGACCAATATGCTGTGAGTGATGTACGCCCAAATTCGCCTGCTGACAGGGTTTATGTAGAAAAAGGTGATAAAATTATTTCTATCAATGGCATTGTAGCCAAAAAAGATGCTATGCCTTTGCTTGTGCAACTCCTTAAATCCAAAGCTGGCACAAAAATCCAAATGGTTTTGGAGCGTGGAACAAGTATTTTTGACAAAGAATTTGTAACAGAAATGCCTTTTTGAATGGTGAATTGTGAATGGTAAATGGTGAATGAAACAGCCAAATACAATTAGGAATTAAGAATTGGGAATTAGGAATTAAATACAAAAAATAAAAAATATTTTTTTAAATAATTAGAATAAAATTTTGAAAGTTAAATAAAAAGTATTATAATTCATAATTCATAATTCATAATTCATAATTCATAATTCATAATTATCCAAAAAATCCTCTGCTTCTTGAAAACTTTTAAACACAAATCGTGGCATATTGGATTTTTTGTTAATTTTATTGGCTTCATATTCAGCCCATTCAAAAGGAGGTAAAATTTCTGCAGTCATTTTTAACCCATTTTCCAATAATAATTTTTGGGCTTCTATATGAAGTTCGTGTATGCCTTTTACATTCACTTTAAAATTGCGTGCATCAGTTAATATCGTAAAATCTGGTTTGCAATATGTAAGTGCATATTCCCAATCTTCCAAATAATGCGGAACTACGTGTAAATCACGCCAAAAATTAAGAATTGTAAAATAAAATCTGTTCTTTTCATTACAATATAAAATATCATAAAACTCTCGTTGGATTATATATTCTTTCATTATAAAAATTTATTTTTTTGCTGGTAATTAAAAATAAATTAAAAACTTATCATATTCAAACAAAAATGGTTTTTGTATTTTCCCTTTTCTCCCTGACACCAGAGGCGATTGTTTCTGTTTCTCCGTCCAAACGCTTGGAGGGTTTAAAACCCTCCAAGCGTTGAAATCGTCTATATTTTTAATAAAATTTATTTTTTGCGTAAAAAAAATTACTAAAAAAATAATAAAATTTGACATTTTTTTAGAAACAATCGCCTCTGCCCTGACACCTTTCTCCTGACACCTTTCTCCTGATACCTTTCTCCTGATACCTTTCTCCTGATACCTTTTTCCTTATTTGAATAATTTTAAAGCATATTTTTCATAAAATTCTTGTGCAACATTGCCATAATTATATTGTTTTCCCTTAAAAATTCTGCCATCAGGAAAAAAATATTTGTTTTGCCATTTAATAATTTCTTGTTCTGTATTCAAAAAACCACGATTGTATGCAGTTGCAAAAAAATGTACTTTTTGGTTTTTATTTTCAAATTTTTTATCTTTAAATCTAATAGACGTAATTTGCCAAAATGCTTTCAAATAAGTAAGTTGTCCGTCCCAAGTGCGTAAATGATTTATGCGATTTTGTCGCTTGCTTTCTTCATCTTGTTTGGTGCTTAATGGCATAAATATTTGAGCAGAAAGTCTATTATTTGATACATAATTTTCCATACTTTCTATAAAAGATGGTTTCATTTGAAAAAAACCAATGGAAAAATCTGCATATCTTTCGCCCCATTTTACATAAAGCAATTCCAAAGATGAAACTTCTATCATATTTTTCATTTCAGAAAAACGTACCATTTCAGGGAAAACGCAAGCAATGGCTTCTGCAATATATTCAGCAGGAATTTTTTGTTGGATAATTTTTTTATTATCAAATAATTTTTTTAAAGCATCTTTGTATTCTACTGCGTATTTTTTTTGAAATTCTGGTTGTGCCAAAATATTATTTGGTAAAAAATATAAAATATAAAATAAAATAAAATATAAACCAAGAAATTTCATACTATTATATTTTTTAAATAAAAATAAAAACCTAAAATATACGCAAAACATACCTAAATTGAACGCTGTGGGTATTAAAATTTTCTATTTGATTGTTAAAACCAAATGTGTATCCATACGTAATACTCCACCAATTTATCCCAATGCCAATTTCAGGCAAAAAACCAAAACCTGTTTTGTCATTTTGCCAAGCGTGCATAAGTTGAAAATTTGTAGCCAAAAACCCTAATCCATTTGCTCCTGCCATAATTTTGGCACATTTATAAGTGCCATCAAAAGACATATTTCCACCCACACCTGTATAAAACATCACAATATCCTTGCGAAATCCAGCCAAAATACTCAATTCACCTGATGTAATTTTGCTTTGTTGCAAGCCCAAACCTAACGCCCAAAAATTGCCTTCATAATGTCCTTCATAATGAATATTGGTATTTGGGAGTTGTTTTTCCAAATTTTCTTTGTCTTTTTTTGAAAAACCATTGTCCCAAAGTCTTACATTTTTGAGTTGGGGCATTTGGTAAAGGGGAGGGGGAATTTTTTTAAATCTTGTGTGTGTGAGGTCAAGATATTGAAGTTTTTTGAGGCTTGAAATTTCGTTTGGCAATGATTTTAAAGGCAAATCAGGCAAATGTAATTCTTCAAGTAAGGAATTTTGGGCAATAGACGCAGGAATTTCTCTAATTTTATTGCCTTTTGAAAGGATTTTTAAGCCTTTTCCTAAACGCAATTCAGATAAATTTTTCAGATTGCTTATTTCTTGTGGATATTCCATCAATGAATTTCCATACAAAAACAAAATTTTTAGTTTTTCTAAATTTTTAAAATCCGAAGGAAGTTTTGATAATTTATTATTGCCAAAATCTACATATCTTAAATTTTTTAGCCCACAAAATTCATCAGGAATTTCTGAAATTTGATTATTATACAAATCCAAAAATTGTAATTTTTTTAGTTGATTGATTTCTTTTGGAATGATTTTTATTTTATTACCAAACAGAATAATTTTTTGTAAATTTTTAAATAAAAAAATATCATTTGGAAATTCGCCTAAATCTTTATCTCCAAGATTTAAAACAGTTACTTTATTAGGATTTTTTTTTGCATCTTCTATGCTTTTATATTCTGTTTCCCATCTAAGGTTTTCGTATTTTATAAGTAAAGTATCTTGTGCTAATATTTTTTTTGTAGAAAAAATAAATATCAAAAAAATTAAAAATAAATATCTAAAAAAAAACATAACAAAAGCCCCCTAAACCCCAAGCCCAAAAATAGACTATAAGGGAATTTTTAATGAAAATTTATTTAAAAATACCAAAAATACATTTTTTTAATGTAAAAACAAAAAAGCATATTAGAATTTATTTATTTCTTGCCTTTAAAATTCTCCCTTTTGGTTATTTTTTGTTTTCAAAATTCCCCTTTTGGGGGCTGGGGGGCTTGCATTTTCTTATCTTTTAATGCCTTCATAGCTTTTGTAAGTCCATCAATCGTAAGGGGAAACATACGTTTTTCCATAAAATCATTCAATACTTGAATAGAATTTGTGAAACCCCAATATTGCGTAATAGTAGGATTAAGCCAAACAATATATGGGAAATGATTTTTGAGGCGTGTAAGCCAAGTAAGACCAGATTCAGGATTATTATGCTCTACACTGCCATTGGGCGAGGTAATTTCGTAAGGTGCCATCGTGGCATCACCTACAATAATTACTTTATAATCAGAATTATATTTGTTGAGAATGTCCCAAGTAGAAAAACGTTCTTCCCATCTGCGACTATTATCTTTCCAAACAGATTCATAGATGCAATTATGAAAATAAAAAAACTCCAAATGTTTAAATTCGTACCTTGATGCAGAAAAAAATTGTTCGCAGGTGCGTATGTACGTATCCATAGAACCGCCTACATCAAAAAACATCAATACTTTTATGTTATTTTTTTTGGAAGCTCGCATAATAATATCCAAACTTCCCGCATTTTCGCTTGTTTTTTTGAGGGTTTTATCAAGGTCAAGCTCATTTGCTACGCCTTTTCTTGTCAAAATTCTAAGGCGTTTGAGGGCGATTTTCATAGTGCGAGTATCAAGTTCTACATCATCATCAAGATTTTTATAAAATCTTTTATCCCACACTTTTACCGCTTTGCCTTGTTTGCGTTGGCTTTCGCCAATTCGTATGCCTTCAGGATTATAACCATTGATACCAAAAGGCGAAGTTCCATTTGCACCTATCCACGTATTTCCGCCTTCGTGTTCTTCTTTCTGTTTATTAAAAATTTCTTCAAAACGTTTCATTAAAGCCTCCAAACCACCCAAAGCCTCTATTTTATCCTTTTCTTCTTGCGAAAATTCCTTTAAATTATCAGTTTTTTTGAGCCATTCTTCAGGAATTTTTATCCATTTTTCCACAGGAATATTATCAATTTCTCCAAAAAAATTGCCAAATAAAGTATCAAATCTATCCAAATGTTGTTCGTGTTTGATATAAATTGCCCTTGAAAGTGCATAAAAATCTTCCACGCTATACTGTATAACGCCTTTTTGTAATGCTTCCAACAAAGTAAGATGTTCGCCTAATGTTACAGGAATACTGTGTTTGCGAAGATAATAGAAGAAATTTAGGAACATTGTGATAATTATGAATTATAAATTATGAATGAACAGCCAAATAAGAGCAGGATTTACAGGATTAAAAGATTTTCAGGATTAAAGAGAAATTTTTATTCTAAAATTCATGTAAAATTAAACGCTTTTTTTAAATAAAATCACGCTCCAATCATTTTGCACAAAATGTTGTTCATATTTAAGTTGATTTTTTTGTGCATCTTCCACCAAAACATTTACATCTTTTTCATAAAAACCGCTTACCAACAAAAAACCATCTTTGATAAGTTTTTTTGCATAATGTTTTATTTCTTCTAAAAGTACATTTCTTTGGATATTAGCCAAAATAATATCATATTCTTGTAGCAGATTAACATTTGTAATAATTCCCTGTTGAATACTGATATTTTTGCAATCATTCAAAGCAATATTTTCTATGGTATTGGTAACTGACCATTCGTCTATATCATAGGCATCAATGCGTTTTGCACCAAGTTTTTCCGCCATAATTGCCAAAACACCTGTTCCTGTGCCTGCATCAAGCACATTTTTGTCTTTGTGGTTGATACTCCACTGTGTTTTTATCATCAACGAAGTAGTATCGTGATGACCTGTTCCAAATGACATTTTGGGTGTAATCCAAATTTCATAAGGATATTTTTGTTCAATTTGGTGAAAATGGGCTTTTATGACACATTTATCATCAATAAAAACAGGTGGATAATCTGCTTCCCATTGTGCATTCCAATTTTGTTCTGCAAGCGGACTATGCACATAAGAAAATGTAAAAATTTCTGAATATTTAGTTTGTAACTCTTTCAAATCATTTTCTATAAAATCATTTTCTAAAATATATGCTTTCAAAATGTTATTTTCGTCCTCCAAAAAAGAATCATAATTGCATTGTGTAAGTTCAGCAATCAGAATTTCGTTAAATTCTTCTGCGACTTGGATTGTGATTTCTTGGTATTGCATAAGGGAAAGTTTAAGGTTCAAAGTTTAAGGTTCAAAGTTTAAGGTTTAAAAGTTCAAGATTCAAAGTTTAAGGTTCAAAGTTTAAGGTTCAAAAAGTTCAAGGTTCAAAAAGTTCAAGGTTCAAAAAATTCAAGGTTCAAAAAATTCAAGGTTCAAAAAATTAAAAAAATGGCTGTTTAATCCTGCTAATCCTAAAATCCTTTAAATCCTGATTCAGACTTTGGCTGTTACATTCCTAATTCCTAATTCATCATTATTTTACCTCAAATTCCAGCAATTTTTCATTTTCCAAAAAACCTACCAATTTATCACCAATATTTACCGCACCAACACCTGCAGGCGTACCTGTGAAGATAATATCACCAATTTTCAAGGTAAAAAAAGTAGAAATATAACTGATAATTTTGGCAAAGTCAAACAACATCATATTTGTATTGCCTTTTTGGCGAACTTCATTGTTGATTTCTAAATGAAAATTTGTGTTTTTTAAATCTTCAAATTTTGATACAGGTACAAATTCCGAAATAGGAGCAGAGCCATTAAAACCCTTTGCAATCGTCCAAGGAAGGCTATTTTTTTTAGCGTGTGCTTGCAAATCTCTTGCTGTAAAATCAATGCCAATGCCTATTTCTGAAAAATATTTGTGGGCAAATTCTGGAGCAATGTTTTTGCCTTCTTTTGAAATACGCAAAATAATTTCTATTTCGTAGTGAATGTCTTTGCTGAAATCAGGATAATAAAATGGCTCTCCATTGCGTAAAATGGCAGTATCTGGTTTCATAAACACAACAGGCTCACCCAAATCTTGGTTATTAAGTTCTTTGATGTGTTCTGCATAATTGCGACCTATGGCTAATATTTTCATAATTTTTGAAGCCCCCCAGCCCCCAAAGGGGAGTTTTTATGTGATAAATTTATTTTGTTTGTTGAGGGCAACAAACATAGTTTTTTTAATTATTTGTGGTATTTATTCCCCCTTTGGGGGTTAGGGGGCTTTTAAAAAAATCTTTTTCAGGAAATTTTACTTGTGTTAATATTTTACGCAAAAGCCCTTGTACTTCGTAAGGGAAATAAGGCCCTCGCCACGAACCTGTATTGGTTACAAATGCAAATGTATAACCATCATTTCTGCGTGTAAGGTCGCTTGATGTACTTGAAAGATTGCCTGTTCGCCACCATTTTTCGGTATCCACCGACCTCCAACCAAGCACCATATAATTTGGTTTTGCGATTTGGGGTTTTTCTAATAAATTAGGATTTGTATAAAGGTTTTTTGAAGTGTCATTTTCGTTGTTTTTAGTTTTTTCTTTTGAAATGCCTTTTTTGGACGTATCAAGTGGAATATTTTTATCATTTCCCCCAAAATTTTCCTGTCCTGTATTTTCTTTCAAAACTTCTATTTTAATGTCTTTATTATCATATAAATTTTTTTGCGGAAAAGCCATTTTTTCAATGGTTTCTTTTGATAAAAAATCAGGAAAAGTATCCATTCCATCAATCGCACAAGCAAACTGCACCAAATCAATTACAGAGGCAATCCAACCACCAGAAGCCCCCAAATTTTCAAAATTATTGCCTTCATAAACCCTTTCTACCATTTTTTGAGGGTCATAAATAGAAGGTACTTTTGGGGCGTTGGGTTGGTCATAATAACGCACTTCTTTGGGAAATTTTTCAGAATAACGATTTTTCCCAATACGCATCTGTGTAATGCCAATAGGTTTTAAAATGTTCTCTTGGAGATATTTTTCATAACTTTTTTTACTAATTTTTTCAATCACTTTTCCCAAAACACAATACCCAAAATTAGAATAATCTACAAAAGTTCCAGGCTTAAAATATCCTTTTTGCGAAAGCATAAACGCAATCGTTTGTTCCAATGATACAGGCGAAGGTACTTTCATCACCCTTGCAACCTCCACAGGTGCAAACATTGGGTCAGTGCGTAATTGATTACGCCAACCGCCTGTATGTGTAAGCAGATGTTGAACAGTAATCTCTTTCACAAGGCTATCTTGTATCAAATGCGTGTATTCATTTAAAATGCCATTTTCCCCAAAAACTTTGCTATCCAAACGCAAATCACCATCTTCCACAAGTCGCATAATACCAACCGCAGTAAAAAGTTTGGAAACACTTGCAATTCTCAAAAGATTATTTGCTTGCATTTTTTCGTTTTTTTCTTTGTCTGCATATCCAAAACCTTTTGCATAGATAAGTTTTCCATCTTTGCAAATTGCCAAACTCGCCCCTGTAATTTCCCATTGTTTCAAAAAACGATTTACCAATGTATCAATGATAGCAGTTTCATTATTGGTAGATGTTTGGTCTATATTTTCAAAAGCATAGAGTGGTTTTTCAATGGTTTTTTCTGCTATTTTTTTTGGTTTATTACAGCCCCCCAGCCCCCAAAGGAAGAAGCCCCCTAACCCCCAAAGGGGGAACGAAATGCAGAAAAAATATTTTGTATAATTAAAAAAATTCAAGGTTTTCAAAAAAAGTTTAAAGTTTTCAAAAAATTAGATATTCAAACTAAAATAGTTTTTCTAAAATGTTTAACTTTTGGAGGGTTTCAAACTTTCCAAAAGTTTTTGATTGATGTAGATAATTTTTAAAAAATGTTTGCAAAAAAACACAATAAAATCGTTTTTTTTAAATTTTCTAAAAAAAAATCACAAAAAAATAAAACCTTTGTTTAAAAACCTAAATTTCTAATTCATTGCATTTTGGCTGTTTCATTCATAATTCATAATCAATAATTTATAATTAAATTTAGTTTTCCTGCATAAATTTTACCACTTCCAATGGGTCAACTCTTTGTGTAAAATTGGTTTCAATAGAACGCATACGAATAATTCCTTGATTATCTACCACAAAAATAGAAGGTGTAGGAAGTTGCATTTTGCCCTCTGAATTGATGTATTGCCCATCAACACCATTTTTTTGGAATACTTGATGCAGATAATCAGGCACTGTATAAACCACATTAAATTTTTTGCCCACTTTGGAATCTTTATCACTTAATACTTCAAAAGTAAGGGCGTTTTTTTGAACAGTGGAAAGCGAATTATCAGGGCTTTGAGGCGAAATAGCCACCAATGTTGCAGGTGTGCCTTCTATTTTTTGCAAATTTTTTTGTAAATTTCTTAATTCTAATTGACAAAAAGGACACCATTGTCCTCTGTAAAATGAAATTACAAGCCATTTTTTTACCAATAAATCTTCAATTTTTACCAATTTTCCCAAAGCATTAGGCAACACAAAAGAAGGCATTTTATCACCAACTTTGAGGGCGTGGTTTATGATTTCTGATTCAGCAAGTTCTTTTTCGTGTTTTTCAAAAATATTTGCGACTTCTTTGGGGATATTGTCAAACATTTGTTGTTTTAACATAGCAAGTTGTTCTTTGAACGAAAGCAGTGTATTTTCCATTTTTTTTTAGGTTGTTTTTTAATTTTATTTTGTTTTTAATATTTGAAATAATTATTTTTTTATGAGAAAAAAAGTATTTTTGTGTGAAAATTCGTAGAAATTGAATAAAATGAATTTTTGTGTTTATTTTACAAAACAATTTCAACTAAAATGTTTGCTAAAAACTTTGTTAAAATTATTGTTAAAAAATGGTTTAAAAAAATAAAAAAGCTATTTTTAATTATTTTTGTAGCAAAAATACAAATTCACAACAAAAAAATTATTAAAAAAAATTCATTAAAAAACTATACAAAAAACATATAAAAATTTGTACTCAAATGAAAAAAATTTACATTTCCTTTCTTGGAATTTTATATTTGTGTTTTTTTGGACAACAAATATTTGCCCAAACGCCACAAGCCCAAAAACCAAAGTATAAAAGTTCAAAATTTGAACAACTTGGTACTGAACTTCCTACACCTAATACTTTTCGCCTTGCTGACGGTTCGCCAGGCCCTGATTATTGGCAACAAAAAGCAGATTACAAAATAAAAGTATCACTTGACGAAGAAAAACAATATATAAAAGGCTCTGAAACCATTACCTATTATAATTTTGCACCACGTGATTTGAATTATATTTGGGTACAATTAGACCAAAATCTTTTTGATAAAAATTCTGATAGCCCAAAAATCTCCCAATTTCCTTTGGTCAATGATGAAGGGAATTTTGGTTGGTCTTTTTCCTCTTGGTTGATGGCTAATAACTCAAAAGGTGGCTATAAAATCTCTAATATCAAGGATTCAAAAGGAAATATGCTCAAAGTTACTATCCAAAAAACAATGATGCGTATTGACCTTGCACAACCTATCAAAGCAAAAACAGGTACTTTTACCTTTTCGTTGGATTGGGAAAATTATGTAGGAGAAGTTAAAAAACAAGGCGGTAGAGGCGGTTATGAGCATTTTCCAAAAGACAAAAACAACCTTTATGAAATGGCTCAATGGTTTCCAAGAATGGCAGTTTATGATGATGTGAATGGCTGGCAACACAAACAATTCTTAGGTCAAGGCGAGTTTGCCCTTACTTTTGGTGATTATGAGGTGGAAATTACCGTACCTGCTGACCACGTGGTGGCTTCCACAGGCGAATTACAAAATGCAAGTAAAGTGCTTTCTTCTACCCACTTTCAACGCCTCAAACAAGCAGAAAATAGCGATAAACCTGTCCTAATTGTTACGCAACAAGAAGCAGAACAAGCAGAAAAAACCAAACTTACCAACACCAAAACGTGGATTTATAAAGCAAAAAATGTGAGAGATTTTGCGTGGGCAAGCTCACGTAAGTTTATTTGGGACGCAATGATGACAAAACTTCCTTCGGGCAAAAAAATTTGGTCAATGTCTTATTATCCAAAAGAAGGAAATCCACTTTGGGGCAATTATTCTACGCATATTGTTGATTTGACATTAAAAGTTTATTCAAAACATACGATTGATTACCCTTATCCTGTGGCAATTTCGGTACACGGAGCGGTTTTTGGTATGGAATACCCAATGATTTGTTTTAATGGTGGTCGTCCAAATGAAGACGGAACGGTATCAGATGGCACCAAAAATGCAATGTTTGGGGTAATTATTCACGAAGTAGGGCATAATTTTTTCCCAATGATTATCAATTCTGACGAAAGGCAATGGTCGTGGATGGACGAAGGACTTAATACTTTTTGCCAATATCTCACAGAGGTTGAATTACCTAAATATGATTGGGCTAAAAAAGAATATCCTACTGCATTTCCTTCTCGCAGAGGACCTGCAAAGTTTATTACAAATTATATGGCAAGCAGTCCAGATTCACAAGTGCCTATTATGACCAATTCAGAATCCATTTTGCAATTTGGAAATAATGCCTACGGAAAACCTGCTGCTGGGCTTAATATTTTGCGTGAAACCATTATGGGACGTGAATTATTTGATTTTGCATTCAAACAATATTCTGAAAAATGGGCATTTAAACACCCAATGCCTGCGGATTTTTTCCGCACAATGGAAGATGCCTCTGCGGTTGATTTGGATTGGTTTTGGAGAGGTTGGTTTTATACCACAGAGCCTTGTGATATAAGCATTGAGGAAGTAACCGCTTACAGATTGAAAGATGCTCCAAGTGATACACCTTTTACTGCAAAAGCCATCAAAGCAGATAGTTGGCAAAAAATATTAACAGCTATGGATAAAAGCGGTGTAATTCTTTCAGAAGAAGAAAAAAATCTTGTAACCGAAAACCATTATTTTTATCAATTAAAATATAAAAATATTGGTGGGCTTTTGATGCCAATTATCATACAGGCAAATTACAAAGATGGCACTTCTGAAATCCTCAAATATCCTGCTGAAATATGGCGTAGTAGCCCTGAAATGGTTACAAAAGTCGTAATGACAACCAAAGAAATTATATCTTTTGTGCTTGACCCAAATCTTGAAACTGCTGACATTGACACCCAAAACAATCATTTTCCAAGAAAAGAGAAAAAAGAAGAAACTAAAAAATTTGAGGAAATGAAGAAAAATTAAAAAAATGGTAAATGGTAAATTGTGAATGGTAAATGAAACAGCCAAAATATTGTTATTTGGCTGTTTTTTTAATGTTGTACCTTTGAACCTTTGACACTACTGGACAAATTCAAAAAAGTAACTTGAAATGATTATTTCGCAGTATTTTTGTGATATAATTTCAGTATTTTTGAAAAATGATACTAAAAAAAAATAATAGAAGCCTGTGCCTGTGCAGTTTTGACCCTTAGGGTGTTGTTCAAAAAAATTGGAAATTTTTTTGAACAACACCCTAAGGGTCAAATCCCTCTAAAAATCGGTTTATCAAACAAAATCCCATTAAAAAAACTATGTCTATTACGTTTTGAATATGTTTTTTTTAATGTTGTACTTTTGAACTTTTGAACCTTAAACTTTAAACTTTTAAATGATTTCCCTTCCTGCTTCCAAAAGTGAATGTAATCGTGCTTTGATTATTCAAGCACTTTTTGAATTTCAACAAAATAATGTAGATAAAATATTAGAAAAAAATCATAAAGAAATTATTATAAAAAATATTTCTAATGCAAGAGATACACAAATATTATTAGGTATTTTAGAAAAAATAAAAAATAATAACTTTAATATTGATAATAATTCAAAAATAAATTTAGAAGAAAATATTTGGGATATACAAGATGCAGGAACAACTATGCGTTTTTTGACTGCTTTTGCGTGTATTACTGCCCAAAACTGCACGCTCACAGGCACAGCACGTATGCAGGAGCGACCAATAGGTATTTTGGTAGAAGCCTTAAAAACGTTAGGTTTTGAAATTGATTATCAAAAAAATCAAAATTTCCCACCAATTTCTATAAAAAATAACACAAAAAATAACCTAAATTTTGAACAAAAAACAAATAAAATTCTGTTGCGTGGAGATGTGAGTAGTCAATACATTTCTGCATTGTTGTTGATTGCACCGCTTTTGCCTTTGGGTTTGGAGTTGGAACTTTTGGGCGAAATTGCCTCAAAACCTTATATTGAAATGACATTGAGCCAAATGGAATTTTTTGGTATAAAATATAAATGGGAACAAAATAAAATTTGGATAAATTCACAAAGATATGAGCCAAATATTTATACCATAGAAGGTGATTGGTCAGGAGCGAGTTATTGGCTGGCTTATACTGCGATTACAGAAAAAAGCCTTTTTTTGGAAAATTTAAAAGAAAATTCATTACAAGGTGATAAATTTATTGTAGAATTGATGGAAAATTTTGGGGTAAAATCTACTTTTAAAAATGGCGGACTTTATATTTCAAAAAATAAAAATTCAGCAGAAAATTTTGAAAATCTTGATAATAAAAATTTTGAAGATTATTTGTATTTTGATTGCAAAGATTGTCCTGACCTTGCTCAAACGCTTTTTGTGGTATGTGGTGCTTTGGGCAAAAGAGCCATATTTCAAGGCATAGAAAGCCTCAAAATCAAAGAAACTGACCGTATAAAAGCTATGCAAACAGAGCTTGCGAAGTTTGGTGTTTTGTTAAAAGAATTAGAAAATGGCAAAGTTGAAATTGACTTTGATGAATTTTATTTTTTTAAAAAAGGCATTAAAAATACATTAGAAAATAAAATTTTTCCAAAAAATAAAATTGTCATAAATACATACCACGACCATCGTGTTGCAATGTCATTTGCTCCTTTGTTGTCATTGGTAGATTTTGAAATAGAAAATCCTGATGTGGTCGCAAAATCTTATCCACATTTTTGGGGAGAATTTGGGAAAATGTAAAAAGGTGTCAGGAAAAAGGAATTAGGAATCAGTAAAAAGGTGTCAGTAATTCAATCTTAAATTACACACTTATAAAATAGACAAAATATAATTCTTCTTTTTTTGTTTGGTATAAAAAATTAGTAATTTTGCGAAAACGATTGCATAAAAACAGGTTTAATGATGAATGATAAATGTTAAATGATGAATGAAACAGCCAATAACCTTTTTTGAGCTTTTGAACCTTAAACTTTTTAAACCTTTTGAACTTTTATAATAAAATGAAAGACGTAGTTATAGTTTCAGCAGTACGCACCCCAATAGGTAGTTTTTTGGGTGCATTATCAGGATTTTCAGCTACCCAATTAGGGGCAATAGCCATCAAAGGAGCATTAGAAAAAGCAGGTGTTTCTGCTGATTTGGTGCAAGAAGTGTATTTTGGTAATGTGGTTTCCTCTGGATTAGGACAAGCACCTGCACGCCAAGCGTCTATTTTTGCAGGACTTCCTAAAAGTACCGTTTGCACCACTATCAATAAAGTTTGTGCATCAGGAATGAAAGCAGTTGCACTCGCAGCACAGGATATTATGTTGGGCAATTATGATGTGGTAATTGCAGGCGGTATGGAAAGTATGAGTAATATTCCGCATTATTTGATGAAATCACGCACAGGTTACAAATATGGTGATACCACACTTGTAGATGGTTTGGCGTTTGATGGACTTCAAGATGTGTATGACAAGCAAGCTATGGGCGTATTTGCAGACAAAACCGCAGAAAAATATGGTTTTTCACGTGAAGAACAAGATGAATATGCAATAAATTCATATAAAAAATCTGCTCACGCTACACAAGAAGGTTTTTTTAAAAATGAAATTGTAACCGTTGAAATCCCACAAAAAAAAGGTGAGCCTTTGAAATTGCAAGAAGATGAAGAATACAAAAACGTATTTTTTGACAAAATTCCTGGATTAAAACCTGCTTTTACGTCAACAGGCACAGTTACCGCAGCAAATGCTTCTACTATCAATGATGGTGCAAGTGCGTTGCTTCTGATGAGTGCTGATAAAGCGAAAGAATTAGGCTTAAAACCACTTGCAAAAATTATTGGTTTTGCTGATGCGGAACAAGAACCTGCATTATTTACCACCGCTCCAACGCTTGCAACGCCTTTGGCATTGAAAAAAGCAGGATTAAAAATATCAGATATTGATTTTTTTGAGGTAAATGAGGCATTTTCTAATGTACCAATGGCTTACGCAAAAGTGTTGGAAGTACCAATGGACAAAATCAATGTATTTGGTGGTGCGGTTGCACT
>JAAFIN010000007.1 GCA_013297825.1 Cytophagales bacterium | reverse complement strand
CTTGATGCAATGCTCGCAGGCAAAAATATTGAAAATGCCTCTACAAAAGCAGTAGGTTGTGGTATCAAATGGAAAAAATAATACATTTTTAATGATTGTTCAATATGTTAAAAGCATGTTAAAAAATCATAAATATTTTTTTATGTAAAGAATAAATATTTTTTTTGTAATGTTAAATATGTTCCAAATGATTTTTGGAATTGAGTTTTTCATAAGAAATAAAGTGATTTTTCTTTTTCCTATTTTAAACAAAAAACCAAAACCTATTAGGTTTTGGTTTTTTTATGTTTATTTGCAAAATTAACAGAAATTTAGTCAGGATTTTAGGATTTAAAGATTAGCAGAATTAAATAAACTTTTAACTTTTAACTTTAAACCTTGAACCTTAAACTTTAAACCTTGAACTTTGCAATGAAAATAGGAATTTTGGGCGGTGGTCAGCTTGGCAAAATGCTTTTTGAAGCCTCACCTGCATTTGATATTGAGCTTTATTTTTTGGAAAATGATGTAAATGCACCTTGTAGAAGTTTTAAAAATGCTTTTCAGGTGGGAAATATTTTAGATGAAAATGATGTGTATAATTTTGGAAAAAATATGGACATTATTAGCATTGAAATAGAAAATGTCAATATTTCTGCCCTAAAACGCCTTGAAAATGAAGGTAAAAAAGTATTTCCACAACCGCATATTATTGCACTTATTCAAGACAAAGGCATACAAAAACAATTTTATCAAAAACACAATATTCCAACTTCTGAATTTGAATTGGTAAAAAATAACACAGAAAAAAAACTTTTTTTTGAAAATAATAATCACCTTAAAATTCAGGATTTTGTCCAAAAAATGCGTACAGGTGGATATGATGGAAAAGGCGTTCAAGTGCTAAAAACCAAAGAAGATTTGGATAATTTGCTTTTTGATGTGCCTTGTGTGTTGGAGAAAAAAGTTGATATTCAAAAAGAAATTGCGGTAATTGTTGCAAGAAATCCAAAAGGAGAAATAAAAGCCTTTCCTGCGGTAGAAATGGTATTTAATCCTGAACTTAATTTGGTAGATTATCTGCTTTCACCTGCTGATATTGTCCAAAATATCGCACAAGAAGCTGAAAATATCGCAAAAAATATCATTGAAAAATTGGAAATGGTAGGAATTTTGGCAGTAGAAATGTTTTTGGATAAACAAAATAATATTTTGGTAAATGAAATCGCACCACGCCCCCACAATAGCGGACACCAAACCATAGAAGGCAACAAAACTTCACAATATACGCAACATCTTAACGCAATTTTGAATAAAAATTTGGGAAATACCGAAATTATAGAACAATCAATTATGCTAAATATTTTGGGCGAAAATGGCTATGAAGGCATTGCAAAATATGAAAATTTGGATAAAATTGAAGCCATAAACGGTGTTTTTGTGCATCTTTATAACAAAAAAATCACAAAATCAGGTAGAAAAATGGGACACGTTACCATTTTGGATAATAATAAAAATAATATTTTGGAAAAAATGAATTTTGTAAAAGAAAATTTGAAAGTAATTGCTTAATGATGAATAGAGTTCTTTAAATGAAACCATTTTGGAACACGGATTTTACGGATTAACACAGATTTTCACGGATTTTTTTCTTTTTTTCGTAAAATTTTGATGTTTTTTATCAATTTTTAGACTTCATTTTAAAAACTCTAATTATAAATTAAGAATGAAACAGCCAAAGTCTGAATCAGGCTTTACAGGATTTCAGAATTGGCAGGATTTTATTTTATTGTATTTTAAACTTTTTGAACTTTTTGAACCTTGAACTTTTTGAATTTTTTGAACTTTTTGAACCTTGAACTTTTAAACCTTTACTTCATTGCTTCTGCACTATCAGTAATTGCTCCCCACCACGCAGGCACAAGCGTAGCCAATAAATAAGGCAAGATAGACACCAAAAAAATAGAAAAAATGCTACTAAAATCAACGTAAGGCACAAGCGTAAAATTAGGATAAAGCACAGACCAACCCACCAAAAAATTCTTTAAAAAAGGGCTTTCTAAAAAAAATACATAAAAAAATCCTAACCAAATTCCTAAAAATGTAACCGTAAGCGAAAAAAGCAAACTTTCCCAAATTTTAAACGTGAGAATGTCATTGATATTCCAACCTAATGCTTTCATAACCGCCAAAGATTTGCGTTCATCTGTTTGCAAAGAGGTTGCACGTTCCCACGCAAGCACGCCAAAAGCCAACAAACTTAGCAAAATGCCATAGATAAAAATTCCACCTCGCCAACCAAATAAAGTTTGGTAGGTAGAAGCAAGTTGTGTGGAAGTAACCACACGTATTCCTCCAAAATTTTGGTCAATTTTTCGGGCAAGATTTTCACTTTCTTGGTTATTATACAGATAAATCGCAATATCTGTGCTGTTATTTTCAGAAATATCCAAAATATTCTTTGCCATTTTTTCATTTAAAAGTAATAAATCTTTGGTTAATAAATCAGATTCTGCTGAAAAACTTGTTAAAATCTTAAAACTTTTGATGTTGCCTTTTGCGTCCAAAAGTGTCATTTTTTCGCCAATTTCAAGCCCTCTGAGTGCCAAAAAACCTGTTCCTACGATAATTTCGTCATCTTTTATGGGGAATTTTGTGTTTATTTTTTTATCTGAAATGTTGATTAAAAAAGGCAAATCTTTTATATCATTCATTCCCATCAGCGTAAAAACTGCCCCTGTTGGCGTATCAAATTGATAACCCCAATAACGAGGCACAATTTTTTTGATGCCTTGCCATTTCTGTATGCTGTCCGTAATATATTGCGGAAATGGCGTAAGTCGTCCTCCTGCCAATTTTTGTACCCATAATTCAGGAATATGTTGGAGTGTTTGCTTGGTTTCGTGGCGTAATGCGGTGGTAAAAAAAACAATACTGCTATAAAATGCCACAATAATCACGTACATAATGCCTAATAAAATGTATTTTTTGCGATTATTTAGGATATTTTTTAGGGCGAATAAGATAATTGGAAGTCTGAACATAAAAAAAACAGGTATCAGGAAACAGGTGTCAGGAGAACAGCCAAAAATATAAAGCTGGTTTTTCGTTTTTATGATAAAAAATCAAAAATATAAATAAATCTCAATCTGCTTGTGCATAAGATTTAATTGGTGATTCTTTCATTATTTTTTCTATAAGTGCATTTTTGTTAGACTGAATGATGATTTTTGATTTTTCATCTTCATAAAAAACTTCCACCAACACGCAATCATTGTCAATTTTTAGTAAAATCCCTTGTCGCCAAATAATATTTTGATTTGTAAGTTTTTGGGCATAATTCATAAAACTATAAATCGTTTGTTGTGGCAAAAAATAATAAAAAAGCACTTTTTCACTTAGATTATTTTTGTTTTTTTGTTCCCATTCTAATATTTGAGTAGGTTTTTCTTTGGGTAAAAGCTGTGGAATGACAAAAATTCTATGTTCTTCGCTAAAAATTCTTTGAGATGTATGAATTGTAATTTCAATCGCCAATCCTGCACTCAACATAAAATTCATAAATAACCACCTTTCTTTTTCAGTGTTATTTTGCCAAATATTACACATATTTTGGTAGGTAAAAATGCCATTTTGTTGTTGAATTACCTCAAATTCTGCACTTTCTCTATCCAAAACTTTGTATATTTTTTCTATTATCCAACCTTGATTTATGATAATTTTCTCTTTAAAATAAAAAAATTGGTAATATAAAACACCTGTATTATGCAGATAATCCAAAATAGTATTTGTGGATGTAGAACTCTCATAATTTTTACAAATTTCCTCAAATTCCGAAAATTCAATAATTTTAACCTCATTTTCTTGCAATTTGATAATTTCCTCACGAATTTTTACCCAATTTTTAGGCAAATCAGGTGTTTTAAAAGTGGAATGTGTGGAAAAAATATGTGTTAATTGTTGTTCAAAAGCCTCAAAACCTTCATTGGTTTTTGCACTTACTTCCAAAAAATCCACAATAGGATATTTTTCTTTAAGTTTTTCTTTTTGTTCAACATACAAATCTTCTGAAAAAACATCTATTTTATTTTGCAAAACTAAAATTGGGCTATTATTTCCAAAATATTCAGCATATTTTAACCAATATTCTAATTTTTCGTTTTCATATTGTTTATTGTGCCACGTGTGAAAATCATTTTTTTCATTTTCAGCGTCCCAAACCAACACAAACAATGCTTTTGTCTGCATAAAAATCTTGTGTGTGTCGTGATACAATTCTTGCCCTGCAAAATCCCAACAATTTAGCTGAAAATCTGCTAATTTTCTACGCAACATTACAATAGCGTGGGTAGAATTGTGTTGTCCATCAAATACAAATGCGTTTTGTTCTACCAATCTTTTTGCTACTTGTGTTTTGCCTACGCTACCATTTCCCACAAAAATCACTTTGATTTCCTTATTTTCTTCTGCTTGATGGTTTTCTAAGTCTTGTAAATAATGAAGAATTTCAGGAAAACAGTTGTTTTTATTGTAAATTTCTTTTGGAATGTTTTGAATAGGATTTCCACGTACATCAAATATTAAAAGATTAGGAAATTTATCAAGAAATTGCAAAGAAATATTAGCAATTTGATTATTACTTAAATACAACGCTTTCAAAGTTTTTTGTTTTGAAAAATTAGAAACATCTGAAATTTGATTATATCTTAAAGTTAAAGAGGTTAAATTTGGTAAAATGGGAAACTGTGAAAAATCTGAAATTTGATTACCATCTAAATATAAACATTTTAAATTCTCTAAAATAGGGAAATTAGAAACATCTGAAATTTGATTGTTGTTCAAATATAATTCTTTTAATTTCTCTAAAATAGGGAAATTAGAAATATCTGAAATTTGATTGTTGTGTAAATTTAAGGCTGTTAAATTTTGAAGTTCAGAGAAATTAGAAACATCTGAAATTTGATTGTCAAACATTCTTAAATATTTTAAATTGGGTATAAATTTTAAAAAAGAAACATCTGAAATTTGATTATTGCTTAAATTTAGGTTATCAAGATGATACAGATATTTTGTACATACAAAATTAGATATTTTATTTTTGTATAGTTTTAGATATTTTAAATTTAAAAGGTTTTGGAGAGGTAAAATATCAGATATTAAATTTTGTGCAAGTATTAAATGCGTTAAATTTGTTAAAAATTCCAAAGGTGAAATATCTGAAATATTATTTTGCCTTAAAAACAAGTATTTTAAATTTAATAAATGTTTTAATGGTGAAATATCTGAAATATTATTTTTTCCCAATGTTAAATGTGTAAGTGTTGGCAAAAACTCCAAAAATGAAATATCAGAAAGATTATTCCTACACAAATTCAAATGGTTTAAATTTTTTAGTTTTTTTAATGGTAAAAAATCTGAAATTGTATTTTCTGCTATTTCTAAATGGATTAAATTGGGTAAATATTCTAAAAATGAAATATCAGAAATACACAAATCATTTAAAAATAAATGTGTTAATTTGGGTTGAATAGATAATGATAAAAAATTGAAAAACCTGTTACTCTCACCATAAACACGGTTTAAATATAATTTTATTAAATTTGGTAAAATAGGCAAATTAATCTTATTATCTTGCAAATACAGATGTGTTAAATTGGGTAAAAATTGCAAAAATGAAAAATCAGAAATTTTATTACCATTCAAATGTAACTGTGTTATGTGTGTACATTCTTCTACCAATAATTTTAATTCAGGAGAATCGTCATCAAGTTCTATTTTAATTGGATAATGCCATCTATTGCATAAATTTAGTTCGTAATTTTTATTTTGAATGCACTCATGTATAATTTCTTCTGCTTTTGTCATAATTAAAATTTTTTTATTTTTTTTCAAAATTTATTTTACCCAAAAATAAAAAAAAGCCTCAATAAATGAAAATATTTATTGAGGAAAAATGTGTTTTTATGTTATTTTGGTTGTTTGACAAATTTTTTATGGAAAAAGAAAAAAACGACATTTTGTAGCACACACTTTTAGTGTGTGTCTTTGTCAAAGGCACTTTTAACTATGTTTTCACACACTAAAAGTGTGTGCTACATTATTATTACATAAAAAATTATCATAGAACTGTTTTTTTCACAAAAATTACAAAAGACCAATTTTATTTTAATACAAAAGGAACGAATTAAAAATAAAATGGATACTGGTAAAAATAGGCATAAATGCCTATTTTATACATATTTTTGTATTTTTATGTATAGCACAGACATTTATGCCTGTGAAGCGTCAAATAATCCATATTAGAATTTACTCATTCCAAAAATCATTTTTTTATAAAATTTTCATTAAAAAATAAAAAATCTTAGAAAAATGTAAAAAAATACAAAAACTTTTATATTTTTGTCCAAAATACATTTTCATTTTCCAACTCGCCCACAATTAAAAATTCCCCCTTTGGGGGTTAGGGGGCTTAAAAATACAAAACAAATGACTGCAATACCTTCTCTTTTACTCAAACAACTTTATACAAATAGTAGCCTCAAGAATTTGGAGAATAACCAAGTTGCTTTTTCGCTCAAAAACCGTCTTGCTGATGCAAGCATTACCAAAATCAACCACATTAGCATTGGCGAAAAACAAATCCCTGCAACAGATGTTCAGCTTGATTTGGGTGATGGAAAATTGATATCTGGAAGCGAAGTTTCTGAAAATAATGTTGCAAATTTTGCACTCAAACAAATTGTGTCTTTTGTTGTAAAACACGAAGCACTTGCAGAAGGAAAACATCAAATTGGTATTTCTGTGGAGGCAATACCTTTTGGAAAATTGGAATTTGTGGTGGAAGACAGCATTGAACGCAAAATTGACCGCGTAAAAATTCCAAGAGATGACCAAGATGATTATTCTGAAAAAGCAATCCAAGAAAGACGCACTTTTTTGGAAAATTACACCAACACAAAACCAACCCACATTTACAAACAATCTTTTGACCCACATATTACAGGTGGAAATTGTGAGCATTTTGTAGGTGTTGCCCAAATTCCGTTGGGTATTGCAGGCCCTCTTTTAGTAAATGGCGAACACGCAAAAGGCGAGTTTCTTATTCCAATGGCTACCGCAGAAGGCACGCTTGTAGCATCTTACAATCGTGGAATTAGCGTAATCAACCTAAGCGGTGGCGTAAAATCTACTATCATAGGTGATGCTATGCAACGCGCTCCTGTGTTTGTATTTGAAGATGCACGACAAGCAAGAGATTTTAACAAATGGGTGCAAGCACACATCAAAACGATTGCATACCACGCAGAACAAACCTCATCAGTTGCCAAATTGCAAGATATTGATACCTATTTGAGCAATAAATTTGCGTATTTGAGGTTTAATTATACCACAGGTGATGCAGCAGGTCAAAATATGGTTGGACGTGCAACATTCGCAGCGTGCAGTTGGATTTTTGATAATTACAAAGAAAATCCTATCCAACATTTTTATTTGGAATCTAATTTTGCAACCGATAAAAAAGCCTCACAAGTGAATATAATGCGTACAAGAGGCAAAAGAGTTGTTGCGGAATGTGTTGTAAAACGTGATGTTTTGATTGAGCGTATGCGTGTAGAACCTGAACAACTTATTTATCACGCTGGCGTTGCGAATATTGGTGCTATGCTTTCTGGTGCAAATAATAATGGGGCGCATTCTGCCAATGGTATTACTGCAATGTTTATCGCAACAGGGCAAGATGTTGCCAATGTGTCAGAATCTTCTGCTGGTGTATTATATTCAGAACTTACGCCTGAAAAAGACCTTTATATTTCTATTACAATTCCTTCGTTGATTGTTGCAACGTATGGCGGTGGTGTTGGTTTGGCTACGCAAAAAGAATGTTTGGAAATGATGGATTGTTATGGTCGCAATCGTGTAAATAAACTTGCTGAAATCATTGCTGGGGTTGTGCTTGCTGGCGAAATTTCGCTTGCGTCTGCGATTTCGTCTTCTGACTGGGTTTCAAGCCACGAAAAATTTGGAAGAAACAGGTAAAAATAATGTTGAATGATAAATGGTGAATGGTAAATGAAACAGCCATTTTTCAAAAAAATGGTCTGCACCGTAGTTTACGAAGGTCTGACTATTTTTTTGAAAAATTCCTAACTTTATATTTTGTTTATTTTCTATTTTTGACTGCTTTGGCTGTTTCATTCACCATTTACCATTCACAATTCACCATTAAAAATTTATGCAAAAAATTCTAATCTTAGGTGCAGGGCTTTCTTCTGGGTACTTAATTGATTATTTGGCTTCGCAAGCACCACAAATGGGTTGGGAAATTACGCTTGCAGACCAAAATATCAACCTTGCCCAACAAAAAGCACAAGCATATCCGCATATTATTACCAAAACATTGGACATCAACCACGCAGAAATCGCAGAAAATCTGTTCAAAAATACTGATGTGGTCGTTTCTTTAATACCTGCGTTTTTGCAGGGTGTTGTGGCGAAATATTGTATTCAATACCGCAAACATTTTTTGAGTGCATCTTATCTTCCGCCTGAAATCAAAGCCTTAGACATCAAAGCAAGTGCTTATAATTTGCTTTTTTTGAATGAATTAGGTTTAGACCCTGGACTTGACCACCTTAGCATTGCGAAAATGGTCGCAGATATTCACGCAAAAAATGAAACCATTACAAGCCTAAAATCTTATGCTGGGGCATTGGTTGCCCCTGAAAGTGAGGGAAATAATCCTTGGCGATATAAATTTACGTGGAATCCTCGCAATGTGGTACTCGCAGGGCAAGGAGGAACAGCCTCTTATCTTTTAAATGGCGAAAATAAATACATTCCTTACGCACATTTATTTGATAATACCCAAAAAATTATTACATCAAAAAATGATATACTTGAAGCATATCCCAATCGTGAATCAATTCCTTACAAAGATGTGTATTCTTTGCCACATTTAACCACCATATTGCGTGGAACACTTCGCCAAGTAGGTTTTTGTGAGGCTTGGCACGCACTTGTTACGCTTGGACTTACAGATAATACCACTATTATACAAAATTCTGACCAACTTACACACAAAAAATGGGTAGAAAGTTGGCAAATAAACCCAAAAATATTACAAGGTTTTTCTAAGGAAATCAAAGATAAATTAGAATGGCTTGGCATTTGGGATGATACCCAAAAAATAACCATTAAAAATGCTACTTCTGCCCAAATTTTACAACAATTATTAGAAAAAAAATGGGCTTTGTCTGCTGATGACAAAGATATGATTGTGATGTATCACGAAGTAGAACATCATTCTCAAGAAAAACGCTACAAAACCTATTGCGACCTTGTGGTAATAGGCGAAAATGGACAAAAAACCGCCATCGCCAAAACCGTTGGTTTGCCTCTTGCGATGGCTACAAAACTGCTTTTGACTGATAAACTCACGCTCAAAGGCGTTCAACTTCCACTTTCAGAGCAATTATACAAACCCATTTTGAAAGAATTGGAGGATTGGGGCGTAGTTTTTGAGGAAAAAATAGAAGAAATCAGGAATTAGAAATTAAGAATTAGGAATTAGGAATTGAACAGCCAAATACAAATGTTCAACATTTAAAATTCAAAAAATGGTCTGTATCGTAGCTTGCGAAGGTCTGACCCATTTTTTTATCTTTTAAAAAAAAATCACAAAAAATTTAACACTAAAAAATCAAAAATTTCGTTTCTTATCAAATGAAACGATTTACTAATAACACATCTTTGGTGGTAAAAGAAGCTCAAAAAGAGCTTTTTTTATTGCCAAATCAAGAAAAACATCACGAAAATTCTCAAGATATTTGTATTTTATTTTTTGCAGAATTGCCACATTTTCAAAATGAAAAAGCATTTTTTTTATTAAAAAACAAAAATGAAGAATTTTACGTAATTAAAAAGATATGGCACAAAACCACATTTTTTCAAAAAAATACACTTGGAATTTATAATTTGGATAGATTATTTGTAGAAACACGTTTTTTGGAAAAATTAGAAACCACAGATAAAAATCAATTAAATGAAATATTGGCACGTTATTTTTTATTCTTTCTAAATCCTAATGAAAATAATAATAACGAAGATAATAACAATACAATAGAAAAAGATTTTACAAAAGAAAGTTTGGTATTAGATGGAACGTTACACATTTTAAAAATATTTCATCAAAATATAGATTTTCAATCAAAATGGTATATTTTACCTGAAAATTCAACAGAAAATCCAAATAAAATACTTAACTTTATCAAAGAAATTTTATTTTTATTGGATAAATATTTGTTGTAATTTTGTGAAATTTAATGATAAATTAAACAGCCAAAGTCTGAATCAGGATTTACAGGATTTAAGAATTAGCAGGATTTTATTTCATTTTTAACCTTTCATATTTTTTTGAACTTTGAACCTTGAACTTTAAACCTTAAACTTTTTTATGCGTAACATTATTCTTTATACATTTTTGGGTGCAATGGCACTTACCCAAATGTCTTGTTCTAAAAAAGCCCTTTGCCCTGCTTATATGGAACCTCAAAAAGGTACTTTGAGTATGCAAGACAAAAAAATGAGTGCTGACGAAATTCGTGCAGAAAGCAAAAAACTCCTTGACGCTCAAGATAGTTATATCACCGTAAAAAGAGACCCACGCACAGGACTTGTGGTAGGCAAAAGACGCGTGAAAAAAAATAAAAATAATACAAATACTGACAAAAGTTTTAGAACTGACCCACGTGCTTTGAAAGGTGTGAAAGGAGGAAATTAATGGTAAATATTGAATGGTAAATGGTGAATGGTAAATGAAACAGCCAACAACGTTTTATAATGTGGAACACACTTTTAGTGTGTTTAATTGTTTTTAGAACACACTTTTAGTGTGTTTTTTTAGAAAAATAAGTCAAAAATTATGAAAATCAACCTACTAAAAAAAAATATTCTTTTGCTGACAGTAATTGCATTTTTTGCATTTACAGGTAATGCTTTTGCCCAAATGTCCCCACAAGAAAAAAGACAACTCATTCAGAAAAAAAAACGTGATACCAACAAAAATAATGGTGCTGGTTATAAAGGTACTTTTAAAGATAATGGTGATAAAAATGGCAAAAATGACCGCAAACGCAATGAAGCACAAGGCAATATAAAAATAGACAATGGCAACAGAAAAAGAGATAATGATGCTGAACGTTCAGGAAATTCTGGAAAAATAAAAGTAAATCCAAACGCTGGACGTGATAAAAGAAACGTTGATAAAGAACGTTCAGCAGGTTCTGGCGAAATAAAAATAAATCCTAACGCTGAACGCAATAAACGAAATGCTGACAAAGAACGTGGTGCTGGTGATGGAAATGTGCGTTATAAAAGCAATGATGAAAAATTTGCAGGTAGCGAAAACCAACGTGCCAACCACGCAGGAAAAATATCACGCAATAAATTGGAGAAAAAAATCCAAAATTATAGAGATGCTGACAAAGGACAAGGTGATTTCTCTGGAAATGTTGTTGTAAATCGCAATGAAAAACGTGATACACGCAACAAAGACAAAGAAAGAACTGATTATAATGGAAAAGAAATTTATCGTTCCAATGATGAAAAATTTGCAGGTGGCGAAAACCAACGTGCAAATCATTCAGGGAAAATTTCCAAAAATAAACTTGAACGAAAAATCCAAAATAACAGAGGTGCTGACAAAGAAAGAGGAGATTTCTCTGGAAATATTATCGTAAATCCTAATGAAAAACGTGATACACGCAACAAGGACAAAGAACGCACTGACTATACAGGCACACACATCTACAAAAGCAATGACGAAAAATACAAAGCAAAAGAAGATAGAAATGCTAATTTTATAGGAAAAGGCAAAAACGAAATTTCTGTGCGAAAATTGGAAAATTTCAAACAGGATATGCGTAACAAAGACAAAGAAATGGCAGATAGAACAGGGGATTTTGTCTATAAAAGTAGAGAAGAAAAATTTGAAACAAAAGAAAATACAAAAGCGAATTTTACAGGAACAGGCAAAAACAAAATTTCTGTGCGAAAATTAGAAAATTTCAAACAGGATATGCGTAACAAAGACAAAGAAATGGCAGAACGTACTGGTGATTTTGTATTTAAAAGTAGAGAAGAAAAATTTGAAACAAAAGAAAATACAAAAGCGAATTTTACAGGAACAGGCAAAAATCAAATATCTATCCGAAAACTCAATAATTTTAAACGTGATATGCGTAATAAAGACAAAGAAGCCTCTAATTTTACAGGTGATTTTTTGTATAAAAGCAAAGATGAAAAATATGAGAAAAAAGAAAATGACAAAGCAAACTTCACAGGAACAGGCAAAAACAAAATTTCTGTTAGAAAATTAGAAAATTTTAGACGTGATATGCGTAACAAGGACAAAGAAATGTCTAATTTTACAGGGGATTTTGTGTTTAGAAGTAAAGACGAAAAATATGAGAAAAAAGAGAATACAAAAGCAAATTTTACAGGAAAACAAAAATTTTCAGTGGCTAAAATCAATGATTTTAACCGTAGAATGAGAAACAAAGACAAAGAAATGGCAGAATATACAGGAATGTTTCGTTATGTGGATAAACGCAAAGCATATAAACGCAAAAATGATAAATATTCTGATTTTGTGGGTGGAAAAAATGCCTTTCGTATTCCGCCAAAACCAAAAGGACAATTTACAAACCCTGTAAGACGTAAAAATCGCAATGATGTTGCAACATACAGCAACCAACGTTTTCGCACAGGTCGCTATGTAAAATATTCAGAACTTGCTGGTTATCAAAAAGAACAATTAAAGAAAAAACGTTTTAACAGAGATAGAGGCGAAGTTGCATTTATGACAAAAGGCGAACTAAAAAGCAAACAAACAGGCGAAAAAGTACAATTTCGCAACAGCTCACGTGAAACACTTGACGAAGTAAAAAAGAAAAATAAAGCCCTTCGTGAAGAAATGCGACAAAAAGAAAAAGAAGAACGCAAACGCAAAAAAGAACACCCTGAATTAGAAAATACAGGCGAAGAAAAGAAATTTTAATTTTTTTTTATTTTTCTAAAATTTTCTTAATTGCTTTTTTATACATTTAAAAATAACATAAAAAATGGTCAAGCTGTAATTTGTAACAGTTTGACCATTTTTTTTATTTAAAAAATATTCACTTTCTCCTTGTGTTTCCTTTCCCCTTACTACTTTCCCCTTTCCCCTTGCATTTCCTTTCCCCTTTTTACACCATTTTTTTTGCCAATTCCAAATCTGCTTCTGTATCAATAGCAAGTGTTTCAAAATCAGTAAAACCAACTTTTATGCGATAATTTGCAAGCCAACGCAGTTGTTCCAAACCTTCTTGTGTTTCCAAAAGCGTAGGAGCAAGCACAGAAATATTTTGTAAAACCTCTTTTGCAAAACCATAAATACCAATATGTTTATAAAAATCAGCTTTGAGATGCCAAGTTTCTATGGGTTCATTGCGAAGAAAAGGAACAGCACTTCTACTCATATAAATAGCTTCCTGATGTTGATTTAACACAATTTTGGCTTCTTTTACATCAATAAGTTCTTCATAACTAACAATTTTTTTTGCCAAAGTAGCAATTTCAACCTTTGAATTTCCTGCAAAAACTTGTGCAATTTGATTGATTTGTTCAGGATTGATAAAAGGCTCATCTCCTTGAATATTTATCACTACCTCAAAATTTTCTTTAAATTCATTTTCTACTTTTTCAAGGGCTTCTGCACACCTATCTGTTCCGTTTGGGTGATTGGGCGAAGTCATCACAACATTTCCCCCAAAATTTTTTACGTGGTCATATATGCGTGAATCGTCAGTTGCAACCACAATTTTATGCAAAAGATTAGCTTTTGAGGCTTGGATATAGACACGTTCTATCATTGATTTTCCCCCAATATCTTTGAGTGGTTTGCCTTCCAAGCGTGTAGAGGCATATCTTGCAGGAATAATACCTAAAATTTTCATATTTTTTGTTATTTATTTAAACCAAAATTTTTATTCAAAAGTAAAACAAAAAAATATTTTTTGGGGATTTTGGGAAAATAAAATCAGTTTTTATTTTAGTAGAAAATTAGGCGAATTTTATGATACGCACCATTCCAACATCATCAGTAGGTTTTAATCCAAAATCTTTCTCTAATTTTTTGAGTTTTTTGTATAACATTTCTTCAGTTTCCATATTTTCTTTGTTTTTTATCAAAAAATCCAAAACATCAATATTTTCTTTGGTTTCATTAAATTGCTCAAACATAAAAATTCCATCAGTTGCAATGCTTATTTCCTCAAAATTATCAAAGAAAATCTTTTGTGTTTGGTTTTTATACCACAATTCAAAATCTTCGCCCAAGTGAAAACCCAAATAATCAGGTTTATTTTCTTGGTCGTAAATCGTAATATTTCCATTGACAGCTACAAGCCCATCACCTATGGTCAAAACAAGCCCATTATTTGTTTTTTTGTCCAAAAGCAAAATAATCAAAGTGGTTAATAATTCATTTTTTTCCAAAAGAAGTTGATTTTTAATTTTAACCAATTCCTCAAAAAGCTGATTTAGGATAGATTTTAGGCAATCATCAATATTTTCAGGAATTGAAATTAAAGTATAAAATGCCTTATAACTTTGTTCAATGGTGATTTTTCGCAATAATTTCCCTACCAAAGTGGAAGCAAAATAACTATCTTTTGCCATTGTGCAACCGTCCATCACTGCACACAAAAGTTTGTCATTCCCTATTTCACCCACAAATAAATAATCTTCGCAATGATTAAAGTGATAATCGCCTCTTTGGAGAGCGGTGTATATTTTCGTTTGTATTTTGTCCATAAAATACAAATTTAGGTATTTTTTATTTTTTTTGATTTAATAATCAAATAAAATAGTTTTTTGCTTTCTTAAATAAAAAAATTTGTAACAAAAAAAAACGCTTTATTTTAAAAAATAAAGCGTTTTTTATGATTTCATTATGTTTTTCATTTAAAATCCTGTAAATCCTTAAATCCTGCTCTTATTTGGCTGTTCATTTATAATTCATAATTACTTAGTTTTCATCAATAAAATCAATCAAATCTTCAATTTTATTGATAATCAAAACATTTTTAGGTAATTGATAATCTTGTCCAATTACTTGATAACCACCTGCTAAAATGGTTGTTTTTGGGAAAGTATTAGCAATGTTGCTAAGATATGTTTCTACACCTTCTGTGAGTGGTGTTGCGGTCAAAAGTGTAAGAATAAAATCTGGTTCGTGTGTTTTTCCTGCGGATATGAGGTCATTATAAGGCAAACTTTGTCCAAAATAAAATACTTTTTTGTTGCGTGATTTTACCAAATAATTTGCAAACAAAAGCGTAAGTTCGTGCAGTTCGCCTTCTGGCAAATAAAGCATATATTTTTTTGGATTTTCTTTAAGTTTGGTAATTTGTCCATCAATGGCAACAATAAGTTTTTGACGAATAAGATTACTCATAAAATGCTCTTGTGCAGGATTGATTGCTCCTGTTTGCCACAAAAAACCTATTTTAACCAAAAAAGGATAGATTACATCAAGCATTGTACGCTCAAAACCCATTTGAAGTGCATTGGTTGAAATAATTTTTTCAAATCTATCTTCGTCCAAATCCACCATTGCAAGCGTAAGGGCTTGGATATGCTCTGACGCAAGAACAGTATTAGAGGTGATTTTTAGGACTTCTACCTGCATATCTTCCTGCGACATTTCTGCAATGTGCGAAATTTTATGCCCATTTTCTTTCAAAAGTGAAATATTAAGGACAAGTTTGAGGTCATTATCACTATAATATCTTATATTTGTGTCTGTTCTTTGTGGGGCAATAATATTGTAACGTTGTTCCCAAATACGCAATGTATGTGCTTTGATACCTGAAAGGTGTTCTAAATCTCTGATAGAATATAAACTCATAATTCAAGGGTGATAAGAATAACTTTGATAAGAATAATTTTGATGAGATTAAAAATTTTTATTTTTTGGATTGTTTTTTTATTTATTAAAAAATTTCACGCAAAAACAATAATTGATTTTTATAATTTTAAAAAAATATAAGATACTTTAATGATACTAACTAAAATAAAAAATAAATGTTTTGTTTTATTCAATTTAATTTTGAAAAGACAAGCCCCCTAACCCCCAAAGGGGGAATAAATACAAATTCTTTTACCATTAAAAACTCCCCCTTTGGGGGCTGGGGGGCTTCATTCATAATTTATAATTCATAATTCATTTGAATACATTTTTCTCAAAGGTATTGTTTGATATTCAGCAATATTTAATTTATTGGTCAAAAGCACAAGGTATTACATTTTTACATTCACCTTTTTTGTATAATTTATATGAAAATGTGATAAAAGATGATAAAATGTATTATGCCTTTTCAGAAATTGAAAATCTTAGATTTGATTTTTTGCTAAATAATAGCGAAATCCACGTAAAAGATTTGGGTGCTGGTTCGCATATTTTGAAAAATAACATCAAAAAAATATCACAAATCACCAAATATTCAGCTTTACAATCCAAAGAAGGCAGAATATTATTTAGGCTTGTGGAATATTTAAAACCCAATTATATGATTGAATTGGGAACTTCATTAGGAATTGGAACGCTTTATTTGCATTTGGGTTCGCCTCATTCTGTTTTTTATAGTGTGGAAGGTTGTCCCAATGTTTCAGATTTTGCACAAAAAAACATTAAAAATTTCACTCAAAAATTCCCTAAAACATTAACCAATGCAGAAAAACTACATTTTGAGGTAGGAAATATTGATGATATTTTACCAAATTTAATAGAAAAATTGCCACAAATTGATTTTGTGTATTTAGATGCAAATCACCGTTTTGAGCCAACTATGCGATATTTTGAGCTAATTTTACCAAAAATTACCCAAAAAACGGTATTAGTTTTTGATGATATTCATTGGTCAAAAGAAATGCTTAAAGCCTGGAATGAAATCAAAAAACACCCCAAAATCACACTTGCGATTGATTTGTATAATATGGGAATTGTATTTTTTGATGATAATTTAAGCAAAGAGTTTTTTGTGTTGAAATAAAAAGGTGTAAGGGCTGTTAAACAATGAAAAATACAACATAAAGTACATTCCACAAAAACTGTCAGATAAGCATCTTTTTTTATTATTTTAAATTTTTATTTTCCAAAAAAAAGATTTTATTTGCATACAGAAAATTTTTATCATCAATTTTTATTACAAAAAACACTTAATTACAAAAACAATTATGCACGAGGAGTATTTTCGTTGGTATTCGCCACACATTGAAAAAGAAACCGAAATGCTGACTTTTGGTTATGCAGGTATTCCGCTCATTATTTTTCCTACAAGTATGGGGAGATTTTATGAAAACAAAGATTTTCATTTGATAGATTCCATTTCTTGGTTTGTCAATCAAGGGCTTATCAAGGTATATTGCCCTGATAGTTTTGACAATATGAGCTGGTATAATAGGGGAATTCCACCAAATTGGAAAGTACATAATCACGTGTGTTACGAAAAAATGATTATGCGTGAAGTGATTGAAAAAGCAACTCACGACACAGGACATTATAGAGTAATGACCGCAGGGTGCAGTTTTGGGGGATTTCACGCTGTAAATTTAGCATTTAAGCACCCACACCGTGTTCGCAATGTGATAAGTATGGGCGGTGCATTTGACATAAAATCCTTTTTGTGGGGACATTATGACGAAAATTGTTATTTTAATAATCCTGTTGATTATATGTATAATATGAATCACGGTCATCATTATGATTATATTTCACAAATGGGGATTATTTTGGCAACAGGCGAACACGACATCTGCAAAGAGGACAATCTAAAAATGGCTGGTATTCTCCAAAAAAATGGTATTCCGCATTGGTTGGAATGTAATCAAGGCGTAGGACACGATTGGGGCTGGTGGAGAGAACAATTACCAAGATTTTTGGGAACAATTTTGTAAATGGTGAATGGTGGTTGTCTGACAACTTTTGTGGAGTTGCAAACCTACAAGGTTTTAAAAATCTTATAGGTTTCAGTCTTTCAATATTTTGACTTAATTTTTTTTTGATAAAAATATTATTTCATAAAAATTGCCAGATAACCATTTTAACTAAGCACCCAATCACGTGCTTTTTCTACATCATGAAAAATTTGTAACTCAAAAACATTCTCTAATTTTTGGGCATTATCTTGCATAAATTCCCCTGAAAGCAAAGAATAAAGGTTTTCAGAAAGCACATTCGCAAATTTTAATAAACCTGCTTCTATAGCTTTTGGCATCCAATTCGTAGCAAGCCATTCGTTAGCGTCATCCCAAGAATTTTCAACTGATGTACCATTATTTAAAAGTCTTGTTACTTTGTATTGTGCAAATAATTCAAAGGTCAAATGCCCTAATTGTTGGACGTTTTCAACAGTAATATATGGAACTTTCCAATCTATGCGAGCAAGAGTTTCTTCTGCAATATATTCACAATCGCAAAATTCAATACCTTCTTTGTCTTTTAATGTGATTTTCATAATTTTATTTTTGAATAAGAATGAGGGCAACCGCAAGGGTTTGCCTCTACTTTTTTGAACTTTTTAACCCAGCAAATCCATAATTCCTTTCAATGGAATAATCGCCCACGCAGGACGAGAATTTAGCTCATAACCAAGCTCATAAATTGCTTTTTCCAACAAATGATAACGCAATACGTAATTTATTTCGGATTGATAACCAATATCTAAGGAATTTTCCATTGCGGTTTTTATGTACGCATTTAGAAAAATAGAAGTTATACAATGATAAAAAAGTTGTCCAGCTTCTTGTATTCTTGCTTTTTTGGTAGGATTGTTTTTTTCTGCCTCAAAAATATTGCTATAAACTGCATAATGAAATGACCTTAACATTCCTGCGACATCTTTCAAAGGTGGCTGTTTTACTTTTCTGTCCCTGATAGAACTTTCAGGTTCGCCCTCAAAATCCAAGATGATAAAATCATCACCTTTTTTCAAAACCTGCCCCAAATGATAATCACCGTGAATACGAATACGCTTACTAATAAGGCGTTCTTCATCAAAATTCAGGATAGTATTTGTAATTTCTTCTTTATTATCCAAAACCGTATTTGCAAAAACTTGTGCGTCATTTTCCAAATTATCTATATTTTTTTCAATAAGGTCAATTCTATTGTCAAGTTGGGCAATAAGGCGATTTTTGAGCCAAACCACATAATCGTGGTTATAAAGTACAGGACGAAAAATATAATTGCTTTTATCTGCTGAAATGGCAATGTGCATTTCTGCGGTGCGTTGAGCAAGTTTTTCTACCATTTGGAGCGTATTGTAATCCACAAGATTTATAACTTCATCTTTGAAAGCACGTATTCCACAAGGTTCATAAAGTTTTAAATCTGATATTTTGGGCAAAACATCTTCATTTTTTAAGATTTTTTCAAAATATTTTTTTAATAAAATTTGTGAAAAAGTCCAAGCATCACCTTCATTTTCTACTTTTTCCTGCATTAACCCAAATGACACATCAAAACTATTATCACGTTTCCACGTAATACTTCCAGCAAAAGCAGGTGAATTTTTGAATTTATTTTCGGTAAGAAATCTTGTTATTTCGTAATCTGGGTTAGTTTCTCTAAATAATTTTCTATAAATTTTTAGAAAAAAACGCTCATTGTAAATAATAGAAGTATTACTTTGGTCAGCTTTCAATACATAAGATTGCAAATCATTCAACGGAAAATCCGCTAATACACTTCCACGCCCAAACTCCAAAATTCCATCAGCAACCTGAACATTTTTTTGTTTTACAATGTGTTCAAAAAAAGCCTTTCTACATTTTTCATCATAAATCGCATCTATAAGCGTTCCCTGCTCTTTTTGTACTTGTAAAGAAGCAATAATTGCTTTTTTGTCTATTTTTTTAACATCTTCAAGCGTGAAATAAAGAGGCAAAAAATATGTTTCAGAATGGGCATTTTGATAATTAGCTTCCAAAAGCACCATATAAATCACCGATTTTTCTACTGGAAAAGTAAGAAGGTGTTGCACCCTAAAATTTTTTATTTTTTTGGATTTACCAGCAAACCACCTACATTTTTGGGTGTAATTTGGGATAATTTTGGCTAATAAATTTTGAACAAAATCTTTGTCCTCAAAAATTTGTGTCCATTTTTTTTCGGTTAATATTTGTGTAACACTTGTAATGTTTTCCATAGAAAGGAATTATGAATGATAAATTATAAATGATGAATGATAAGTTAAACAGCCACAAGTTTATCCAAAATTTAATATTTTATCATCATTTGGCTGTTTATTACAGGGAAATAACTTTTCAGGACAAAGATTTTAGTAGACAGACAACACAGATTTTATGGATTAAACCAGATTTTTAAATATAAAAAACATAAAAAAATCTGCGGTTGTCTGCCTAATTTGTGTTATTTGTTGTGTTATTTGTGTCTTAAATTCCCAATTATTTTGTAGATGCCAAAATATAGACTTTTTTTTATTTTAACAAAAAACTTTTTATTTCAATAAAAATTTTTGCAAATTTATCAATACCCAAAGGCAATTGTAATAAAAATTATATCCTTTTGTTTGTTATTGGGTGTTACAAAAATACTTTTTTAACTATAAAAATAACACAAAAACAACAGACAAAAATATTTCCCATTTTTTCCTTTATTTTTCTTTTAATCTAAAAAAAATACAAAAATATCATTCAAAAATACTTGATTTTTATAGAAAAATTAAAAAAATCTTTTTTAAATTAGGAAATTTAAAATATTTATTTCAATTTAGTTTTTTAATTTTATACAGTTTAAATATTTTTTAATTATTCCTAAACAAAATGCAAAAAAACTTACTTTTTTTACTCATACTTTTTATGGTATGTGTACAAAATATCTTTGCACAAAATCCTCGCTCTGGAAAGGTGCTTGATGATGAAAGCAAAGAACCTCTTGTTGGTGCTACTATCCAAATAAAAGGCTCTGCCAATGGCGTTGTAACTGACGCTGAGGGAAATTTCAGTGTTACCTGTGAAGACAATGCTACTTTAGTAGTGAGTTATTCTGGCTTTGTAAGTCAAGAGGTAGCAGTAAATGGACAAATTTTATTGAATATTTTGCTCAAAACAGAGGGCAAAATGGACGAAGTTGTTATCGTGGGTTATGGCACACAATTACGCCAAGACATTACAGGGTCAAGCGTAGGCGTGAATGCTGATGACATCAAAAACGTGCCTGTTCCTACCTTTGAATCTGCTTTGCAAGGTCGTACTGCAGGGGTACAAATAGAATCAGGTAGCGGAAAATTAGGTCAAGGCATCAAAATCCGTGTGCGTGGTTCTGCCTCTGTGAGTGCAGGAAACCAACCGCTTTATGTGGTAGATGGTATTTTACTGACTTCTGATGCACAAAATACATCAGGCGAAGACCTCAACCCTTTATCAGATTTGAATGTAAATGACATTGAAAACATTGAAATCCTCAAAGATGCTGCTGCATCTGCGATTTATGGTGCAAGAGCTTCCAATGGGGTTGTCATTATTACCACCAAAAAAGGAAAAGCAGGCAAAACACTTTTTGATGTAGATTATTCTTTTGGTTCAAGCACTGCTACACGCAAACGTGGTTTTATGAACAGCACCGAATACATCAATTATATGAAACAAGCAGGTTTAAATGGTGGATTTACAGAACAAGAAACAGAAGATGAATTTGATGCAAATATTCCTGATTGGCGTAATTATACCAAAGTTAATGAAAATTGGGAAGACCAAGCTTTCCAACGTGGCGGTTTTCAACAATTAAACCTTAGTGCAAGAGGTGGAAATGAAAAAACAAAATTTTATGTAAATCTTTCTTACCTTGACCAAGCAGGTATTTTGAAAAATAATGCCCTTCAACGCTTTTCTGGTCGTTTGAATCTTGACCACCAAGCTACTGAAAAACTTAATATTGGTATGAGTATGAGCCTTGCTCGCACCGCACACAGACGCGCTGCCTCTGACAATGAATTTTCTAATATTTTACAAGGTGTTGCAATTCCTTCTTTCCAACCAGCTTATAATGGTGATGGTTCTACCAATACCCAAACATTATACTATAATCCATTATTGGAAATCACCGATGCAAAACAACGTGCAAGGGTTTTGAGAAATTTAAGCAGTTTTTATGCAAGTTATAAAATATTGCCTGAATTAACTTTTAGAAGTGAGTTTGGTTTAGACGTGCTAAATCAAGTAGAAGAAAATTATAATGGTAGCAAAACAGCACGTAATACAGGTGCGCCCAATGGTGTGGGTTCTTATGCAACTGCGACAATTATCAATTATACTTGGACAAATACCTTTAATTATAATAAAACATTTGCAGAAAAACACAATGTTGAAGCACTTGCTGGTATGAGTTTTCAAAAATCTTCAGAAGAAACCAATAACGTAGAAGGTCGTAATTTTCCAAGTAATGCTTTTCAAAAAATAGAAAGTGCTGCACTTATTAGTGCAGGTGGGTCAGCAGGTAGTGAATACAGTTTTACATCTTATTTTGGTAGAATAAATTACAAATACAATAATCGTTATTTATTTGCAATATCAGGACGTGTAGATGGTTCTTCACGTTTTGGTAAAGATTCAAGATATGGATTTTTCCCTTCTGTGTCAGGTGGTTGGATTATTTCAGAAGAAAGTTTTATGAAAGACATTAAAACCATTAGCAATTTGAAAATTCGTGCAAGTTATGGACTTGTGGGTAATGCTCAAATTGGCAATTTTGATGCAAGAGGCTTGGTTGCTGCAAATAATTATGCAGGTAATCCTGGCGTAATTCCTACCACACTTATCAATCCAAATCTTAAATGGGAAACTACCGCACAATGGGATTTAGGTTTGGAAGTTGGTTTGATAAAAGACCGTTTTAATATTGTGATTGATTATTATAACAAAGACACTAGAGATTTGTTGTTAAATGTTCAAGTGCCTGCAACTTCAGGTTATGTAACTCAAACACAAAACTTAGGTAAATTGAATAATAAAGGTATTGAATTTACTATTCAAACCAATAACCTTGTTGGAGATTTCAAATGGAATACAAGTTTTAACATTGCTCGCAACATCAATACCATTACAGACCTCAATGGACAAATTATTGCACCAGGCAATTCCTCACGCATTGTTAATCAAGCACGTGAAGGCGAACCTATTGGCGTAATGTATGGCGTAAAATACGCAGGTGTGGATAGAGATAATGGTGACGCACTTTATTATGATGCACAAGGCAACACAACCAATGATTTTAGCAAAGGTGCTATCCAACGTTTAGGAAATCCAAATCCTAAATTCTTTGGTGGTATTACCAATAGCTTTTCTTACAAAGGTTTTGATATGAGTATTTTCTTCCAATTTGTATCAGGAAATAATATCTATAATGTAGCAGGTGGATTTATGTCTGCTAATGGTGATTATTTTGATAACCACACACGTGACCAATTAAACGCTTGGACAAAACCAGGTGATGTTACTGATGTACCACAAGCCCGTTTGTATGGTGGTAATGGTGTTCGTATGTCATCAAGGTATATTGCTGATGGTTCATATTTGCGTTTAAAAACCTTTATTTTTGGTTATACATTACCTAAAAGCGTATTGGACAAAGCTAATCTTCGCAATGTACGTGTATATTTTAGCGCTCAAAACCTTCTTACATTTACCAAATATCAAGGTTGGGATCCAGAAGTTAGCACACTTTATACATCTTCCACTACACAAAATGGAAATATTATCTCAGGAGCTGATTTTTATACCGCACCACAAGCTAAAACTTTGGTATTTGGGATAAATATTGGGCTATAAAAAATGGTAAATGGTGAATGGTAAATGATGAATGGAACAGCCTTTTTTAATGATAAATTGTAAATGGTAAATTGTAAATGGAACAATAAATAACCTTCTGATTGTATAACAATTTGATTGTTTTTTCTTTGAACCTTAAACTTTAAACCTTAAACTTTTAAACCTTGAACATTAAATATAATGAAAAAATACATATATTCTTTTTTAATTTCTGCCCTTTTATTGGGTTTGGGAAGTTGTGATAAACAACTTGACCTTGAACCACAACAATCCATAGAGGCAAGTTCTGCACTCACTACACCTGCAATGGTAAAAACTGCTCTTACAGGTGTTTATGGCACCTTGCGTGAAGGTGATTTTTATGGCGGTGATGTACAGATAGTTGCTGATTTGTTGGCAGGAAATAATGATATGGGCTGGTTAGGCACATTTCAAACATATCGTGATATTTACCGCAAAAGAATGGTTGCTGAAAATGGTATCGCACAAGCTACTTGGATTCGTGGCTATAGAGGCATTAATGCAACTAACAATGTTCTTGATGCTATAAACATCATTACTGACCAAGCTGAACAAAAACAAGTAAGAGGTGAAGCCTTATTTTTACGTGGTGCTGTTCATTTTGAATTGTTGAGATTGTTTGCTCAACAATGGGACGCTTCTGTGAATAATCTTCCTAATAGTGGTATTCCTATTATGATTAAAGCCACAAAAACGCCAAATGATTTGACAAAAGTAAGACGTAATACGATTGCAGAGGTTTATACACAAATCATTGCAGATTTAACAGAAGCAAAATCATTGCTTAATACCACAAATTTGCAAGCAGGCAGAGCAAATTCTTTTACTGCAAGCGGTTATTTGGCAAGAGTTTATTTGCAAAAAGGTGATTATACCAATGCACTTACAGAAGCCAGTCGTGTAATCCAAAGCAATAATTACACACTTACTACTGACCCTGCTACTCCTTTCTTATTAAATAATACAACTGAAGCAATATTTGAACTTCAACAAACTCTCCAAAGCAATGCAGGACAAGCAAATGAAGGACTTGCTACTTTTTATGCAGGACTTGATGGCATAGGACGTACTGATATTGATGTTTCGGAAGATTTTACACTTTTGTATGAAAATACTGATTTTCGTTACACAAATCTTTTTTATACCAGCACTGATGGCAGTAATAGACCTGGTTTAATTTGTACCGCAAAATGGAAAGACCCTACAAAAAATTATGTGTTAATGCGTGTTGCAGAAATGTATCTCATTCGTGCTGAATGTAATTTTAGAAATAATACATCTATTGGAGCAACACCTTATGATGACTTAGATGCAATACGTTTGCGTGCTAATGCTTCTGAAATTACAACGCCCACACTCAATGATATTATAAATGAGCGTTTGCTTGAATTGTGTTTTGAGGGAAGTCGTGTGCATGATTTGCGTAGATTAAAACAAAGTTTTAGCACAGTTATTAGTGGAAACAATGTTACTTTTAACTTTAACAGCCCAAAACTTGTATTGCCTATTCCAAGACGTGAGATAAATGCAAATCCTAATCTTGTGCAGAATGAAGGATATTAAATAATGGTGAATGTTAAATGGTAAATGTTAAATAAAACAGCCAACAACATTTTTATTGTCATAAAAAAGTGTCAATGCTCTATTTTTGAGTATTGACATTTTTTAATAATGGTGAATGGTAAATGAAATGCAAAAAAAAGGTCTGCACCGTAGTTTGCGGAGGTCTGACTTTTTTTTTATTTGTAAAAAAATGATTTATTTTGTGATTTACGAAATTTTTAATTTATTCCAAAAACCAAATAAAATTTTATATGATACATAGAAAAATAATGAATTTTGAAGAATTTGAAGCTGATTATGCGAATTTTGTAAAATTTTTTGGAGGAAAAATGGGAAAAATGCCTGAAATGAATTTTATAAAAGACCAATATCAAAAATATCTTTTAGATGAAGAAGATGCAAAATATTTTCATCCTTACAATAATTTTGACGAAGAGTTTAAAATTTTCAGCAAACAAAATTATAAAAGTTTGTTGTATAAAATTTTTGAAATGGATTTGATAACTGATAATCAAATTTTTTATTTTGTAGTTCCATCTTTCAAATCAGAATATTTATTGGTTATTACTCCTGAAAAAGATAAATTTACATTAAAATACACTATTTTGAATGATAATTATTGGTGCAAAAATTATTATCAATCTCCTTCTGATAAATTAAATCTTAATGTAGAAAAAATAATTTTATTTTCTGATTTAAACATTGAAACAGGAGAGAAAATTCTTTTTTTATTAGATAATGTATTTGCAGAAGCAAAACCTAAAAAAAGTGGTATGCACATGTTAGATGGTGTAATGTATTACATTTCTAAAATAATAAATGGGAAAAGAGTTTATATTGCTAAACCTTCTCCTGATGAAAACACAAAATCGCAAGCAATTATAGATATTTTGGAATTTTTAATTGCGAATTTGAATAATTTAGATAGTGTTTTTGATGATGAAATAGCCAAAAAAATAGATGAATTACTTGAATAAGAAATTGTCAAAAAATAAAGTTAATTTTTGGTTTCAATTATTGAAAATTAAAAATAAAGACTTACCAAGTTTTAAAAAATTGGTAAATCTGAACATTAAATTTGGCTGTTTCATTTACCATTCAACATTTACTGTGTTTTTTAGACATAAAAATAAAAATTTAAGAATTTTGTGAAAGATAATTTTTAAGGTCTTTCAAGCAATCATAACTATTTAAAAGTTCTTTTGGAATATTTTTAATGGTATTTTCTTTCAAAATTAACTGTTTTAAATTTTTAAGTGAATTTAAAAAAGAACTTGAAAATTCTGTAATTGGGTTATCTTGCAGAGAAAGAAGTTCTAAATTTTCAAAGCCTTCAAGTGCAGAAATGTCTTTTATTTTGTTCATTGATAACGAAAGCCTTTGCAGATTTTTTAAATCTTTGAGTGTAGAAATATCTTTGATTTTATTATTACTCAAATCCAATCTAACCAAATTTTTTAGATGTTGGAGTGCAGAAATATCTGCAATTTTATTACTTGTTAGTTCCAATATTTGAAGATTATTCAAATGGGCAAGTGGAGAAATATCTGCAATTTTATTGGCTGATAATTCTAAAATTTGAAGATTATCCAAACGAGCAAGCGGAGAAATATCTGTGATTTTATTATTACCCAAATACAGTTCTTTCAAATGATACATTTCTTTGAGCGGAGAAATATCTGCAATTTGATTGACTTCTAAAAAACATATTTGTAATTGCGGACAAATATTGCTAATAAAAGAAATATTTTTTAATTTGCATTTACACAAATTCAATCCAATGACTTCTTGTTTGTCATTGAGTAAATAAGTTTTATATTTTTCTAAATGCAAAATATCATCAATATTGGTGGTTTCTTCTAATTTGAAACCCAAAGCAGTTTCAAGTTCGATAATTTGTTGTGTTTTAGACATAAAAATAAAAAATTAAGAATTTTATGAAAATCAATTTCCAAATTTTTAATTTTTTTTTAATTTTCAAAAAAAAACTAAAATTTGATTGTAACTAATATCTTCAAAAATTATCAAAAAACGAGATATTTTATCTAAATTTGGTGCTGAATTTTTAAAATATTAAACCTTGAATTAAAAAAAAATGCTTTTTTCTATCATTATTCCTACATACAATCGTGCTACATTTATTGCCAAAACCCTTGAATCAGTTATCAATCAAACTTATACAAATTGGGAAATTATTATCGTAGATGATGGAAGCAAAGACGATACTTTTAAAGTTGTAAAGCCTTTTGTAGAACAATGGAACAATAAAATTCATTATTTTTATCAAGAAAATGGCGAAAGAGCAAAAGCGCGTAACAAAGGTATGCAGGAAGCAAAAGGTAATTATATTACATTTTTGGATAGTGATGATGTGTTGTATGAAAATTATTTGCAGGAAGGTATGAATATCATTCAAAAACATCAAAATCCGCCTTTTGTGCATATTGGTTATGAAATTATTGATACCAAAACCAAAAAATCTTCGCACCAAGTCAATTTTCTAAAAGATGATGACATTGATTGTCTTATTACAGGTAATCCGTTGAGTTGTATGGGCATTTTTTTAGAAAAAAATCTTGTTACTAAATTTCAATTTCAAGAAAATAGAGAACTTGCAGGTTCCGAAGATTGGGAACTTTGGGTGCGTATTATGGCGAATGTTGGTATCAAAGTAAGCAATAAAATATGTGCCTCACTTATCAACCACGAAAGCAGAAGTGTATTAAATCACAGCGAAGAAAAATTAGAAATTCGTAAAAATCTTTTTTTTCAATATGCTTTTGAAGATGAAGCAGTACAAAAAAAATTCAAAAAATCCTATAAAAAAATGGTTGCTTATATGGATTCTTACATTGCTTTGCATTTGATTTTATCCAAAAAAAAATTGGCTGGTTGGCGTTATTGGGCAAAAGCATTTTTTAATTATCCACTTTGTATTTTTGAAAGAAGATTTTTGGCAAGTATAAAACATACATTCAAGGTTTAAGGTTTAAAGTTCAAGGTTTAAAAAAATCAATAAAACTCTTTTAGGAATGTGTAAATTTTAAATTAGATAGTTAAAAAAAATCTATGTAAATCTGCGTTCCAAATGTGCCATTTTATTTTTTTATTTATTTCTTAAATTTAAAAATTCATTAAAAAATGCTTTTTTTCTGAACAAAATTATTCAATTTAATACTTTTTATCAAAATTATTCTAAAAAAATTATTATTTTTGCTAAAAAAACAATTAGGTGTCAGGAGAAAGTAATCAGGTGTCAGGAGAAAGTAGTCAGGTGTCAGGAGAAAGTAGTCAGGTGTCAGGAGAAAGTAATCAGGTGTCAGGAGAAAGTAATCAGGTGTCAGGAGAAAGTAATCAGATATCAAGAAAATACCTTAAACTTTGAACCTTGAACTTTGAACCTTTTTGAACCTTTGAACCTTAAACTTTGAACTTTTGAACTTTTGAACCTTGAACTTTGAACCTTAAACTTTGAGCCTTTTTGAACCTTTGAACCTTTGAACCTTTGAACCTTGAACTTTAAACCTTAAACTTTTATGAACGAACAAGAACGCATCAAACATCTTTCTGAAAAGATTGATTATTACAATGAGCTTTATTATCAAAAAAGCATTTCTGAAATATCAGATTTTGAATTTGATAAACTTTTGGAAGAATTGACTTCTTTGGAAAAAAAATTCCCACAATATCGCCTTCCTGATTCCCCCACGCAAAGAGTTGGCGGTTCTATCAACAAAAATTTTAATACCATAAAGCACCGTTACGCAATGCTTTCATTGGGAAATACCTATTCTGAACAAGATTTGGAGGATTTTGACCAACGAGTAAAAAAACTTTTGGCAGAAAATGAAATCCCTGAACAAGAGTTGGAATACATCTGTGAATTAAAATTTGATGGACTTTCTATTAGTTTGCGTTATGAAAATGGTCTGCTCACACAAGGCGTAACACGTGGCGATGGCACACAAGGTGATGATGTAACCGACAATGTAAAAACCATCAAAACGTTACCAATGCGACTAAAAAATAGCGATTTTCCTGCGGATTTTGAGGTAAGAGGCGAGATTTTTATGTCTTTGGACGTTTTCAAAAAAATAAATGAAGAACGCGAAGCACAAGGTTTAGACCCACACGCCAATCCACGAAATACTGCGTCAGGTGCATTAAAATTGCAGGATTCTGCAGAAGTTGCACGCAGAAAATTGGATATTTTCCTATATTTTATTTATGGTGAAAATCTCCCATTCAAAACCCACGAAGAATGTGTAAAAGCATTGGAAAAATGGGGTTTTCCTGTGTCGCCAACCTACAAAAAATGCAGAAATATTCAAGAAGTTTTGGCTTATATCAACCATTGGGACAAAGAACGCAAAAAATTACCTTTGGAAACTGATGGTGTGGTGATAAAAGTTAATAACCTTAGCCACCAAAAAGCACTTGGTTTTACCGCAAAATCCCCACGTTGGGCGATTGCCTACAAATACAAAGCGGAAAGTGTAGGAACTTTGTTAAAAAGCGTAACCTTTCAAGTGGGGAGAATTGGGACAATTACGCCTGTTGCGGAACTTCAACCTGTCCAATTATCAGGTAGCACCGTAAAACGTGCCTCTTTGCACAATGCCAATGAGATAGAAAGGCTTGATTTGAGGGTTGGTGATACGGTTTTTGTGGAAAAAGGTGGTGAAATTATCCCAAAAGTTACAGGCGTGGATATGTCCAAACGTGATGCCAATAGCAAAACATTTGAATTTATCACACATTGTCCAGAATGTAATACGCTTTTGGTCAAAAATGAAGGCGAAGCACAACATTTTTGTCCTAATTTTGAGCATTGTCCGCCACAAATCAAAGGAAGATTAGAACATTTTATTGGCAGAAAGGCAATGAATGTGGAAAGTATGGGCGAAGGTAGGATTGAGGTGTTATTTGATAATAATTTGGCAAAAAATATCGCAGATTTTTATGATTTAACCGCAAAATCTTTGTTTGGATTGGAAAAAACCATTACCGACCCAGAAACAGGCAAGCAAAAAAAGATAAGTTTTCAACAAAAAACCGTAGAAAATATGCTCCAAGCCTTAGAAAAATCTAAGGAAGTGCCTTTTTCAAGGGTGCTTTATGCAATGGGCATAAGATATGTAGGCGAAGGCGGTGCAAAAAGGCTTGTAGAACACTTTGAAACGATAGAAAACATCAAAAATGCAACCTTAGATGAACTCCTAAAAGTAAATGATGTAGGGCAAACCACCGCAGAAAGTGTGTTCCAATACTTCCAAGATGCGGATAATCTACAAACTCTTGCACGTTTGCAACAAGCAGGTTTGCAATTTACGCACCAATCCGCTCCAAAAGTATCTTTGGGTACGCAATTAGCAGGAAAAACTATACTTTATACAGGAACTTTTTCAGTAAGTAGAGAACTTTTAGAGCAGAAAATCGCCCATTATGGCGGTAAATTCGTGTCTTCTGTGAGCAAAAAACTTGATTATCTCATTGTGGGTGATGGTGCTGGTAGTAGCAAAACCGACAAAGCAAAACAATTTGGTGTAAAAATGATTTCAGAACAAGAGTTTTTTGATTTGATAGGCGAAAATCCTGCAAATGCAACAATGATTACGCCACAAATTGCTCCAACAACACAAGACAATAAGAAAAAAGACGATTCACAAGGAAGCCTTTTTTAATAATTGTGAATGAACAACCACTTAAAACTTACCAATTTTAAAAAAAATTGGTAAGTTTTTATTTTTACCAAATAAAAAAAAAAGTCAGACCTCCGCAAACTACGGTGCAGACCTTTTTTTGCATTTCATTTACCATTCACCATTATTTTAGGTTTCATTAAAATCCAAATCTCCGCCTGATTTCTTTTTGTTCCAAGGTTTTTTAGGTTCTTTGTCAGCCATTCTAACGATTTTAGGATAAAATTTTCCGATAACATCAACCAAATTTTGTTGGGCTTGCATTACATTGTCTATGTCTTTGTATGCCATAGGAGCTTCGTCCAAATCTGCACCAATCAACGTAACACCATTTTCTGCAAGACGTTTTTTGAGGTCAGCATCAGTAATATTTTTAAATGCTTGTGTTCTTGACATTTGTCGTCCTGCACCGTGAGAAGCAGAAAAAAGACTTGTTTCTTCGCCTTTTCCTTTTACCAAACAACCCGCAGAAGTCATAGATGCAGGAATAATTCCCCATTCGCCTTTATCCGCAGGCGTTGCACCTTTACGGTGCGTAATAACCTCACGACCATCTTTGAGCGTTTGTTTCCACGCAAAATTATGGTGATTTTCAATCATTTTTACAGGGTCAGTGCCAAGAGCAAGGGCAATTCGTTTGTGGATATGGTGATGATTTGCAGAGGCATAATCACCTGCGAGGTGCATACCAATCCAATATTCTTGACCTTCTTGTGTGTTCAAATCCAGCCAAGCGAGGTGTTTTGCCTCTTGTGGAAGTTTGGTTTTGGACATTGCGATTTTGGAATATTCGCCTGCGATATTTGCCCCAAGTCCCCTTGAACCTGAATGAGAAAGCAACGCCAAATATTTACCTTTTTGCAAATTTAATTCTGTATCAAATTGCAAAATATCCAAATAACCCCATTCTACGAAGTGATTGCCTGTTCCAGAAGAACCTACTTGTCTAAAAGCTGTACTTTTCAAATTATTCAAAAAACGTGAAGAATTCCAAACAGGTCTGTCAAAAAGTTCATCTTCCATAGGTTTTTCAAAGCCTTTTCCTGTGCCAAAAACTGTATTTTTTAACAAATGATTTTTTAATTCATTTGTTTTTTTGGTCAAAACATCTGCCTCTATTGGAAAAATAGACAAACACATTCTACACGCAATATCCACGCCCACCGCAAAAGGAATGACTTTGTCGCCTTCTGTCGCAAGCACGCCCCCAATCGGAAGCCCATAACCGTGATGTGCGTCAGGCATCAACGCACCTGCTACGCTAATAGGCAAACGCATTGCGATATCCATTTGTGCCAATGCACTTCCCTCAATGTGTTCTTTGCCAAAAATCGGATACTCAGGTTTTTCGGTTTTAAGCTCAAAACCCTTTTGTTCTTGTCGTATAAGGGCATTATTGGGTTGGAGTACGCTTACTTTTTTTGCCAATTCTCCAAAAATTACATTTTCGTAATATTGTTCAGGATTGTCCAAAAGATTAGTAAGAAGCGTTACAAGTTCGTCCTTAGCCATTTTTTTCTGTGTTAATAAAGGTTTTGTAAGTTGTCCTATCATTTTGATAAGTTGCACGTCAAAAAAACCTATTTTTTTATAATCGTTATTGTCAAGTGCTTTACTGCGTTTCATAAAAAAAGTTCAAAAAGGGTTTAAAAGGAAGTTCAAAAAGGGTTTAAAAAGAAGTTCAAAAAGTTCAAAAAGCGTTTAAAAAGTTTAAATTGAGCTTTTTGAGCTTTTGAGCTTTTTAAACATTTTGAGCTTTTATTTTTTCTTCTGCAAAACAAAATCCTTATTACGCAACACACTTGCGTAGTAAAAAATATTTTAAAAAAATATTTTGAAAAATGGGTGTCATTCTGAAAGAATCTGGCTGTTTGGCTGTTCTTATGCGAAATAATAGCCAGATTCCTACGGAATGACACGCTCTTTTATAATGTTTTTTAAGAAAATTATTAGAGCGTTAATAATTAAAAAAGCAAATTACAAAATTTATGACAAAAATCGTTTTTTTATGAAAAAAATTGTATAAAAAATTGATTTTTTTTTGTAAAAATTTTGAAAATTTGAGAAATTTTACTTAATTTTACGTGTTGAAAATTATTTATTTTTATTCAAAAAAAATTAAAAAAATATAAAGATAATTTCATCATTTTTTAACCAAATTTTCCCTAAAAAAAAGCATTTTTTACTGAAAAAAAAGCATTTTTCCCAAAAAAGAAATTATTAAAAAAATACATTAATTTTTGAGCATTTTTCTTGAATTTTTTATTAAAAAAAATAAAAAACTATTAAAAAAATGTTTAAATTTTAAACATACAATTTTATGAGCGAATTAGCAGAAATTACCCCAAAAAAAGCCCCATCAAAAGGCGACTACTCCGCAGATAATATCTCGGTCTTAGAAGGATTGGAAGCAGTGCGTATGCGTCCATCTATGTACATAGGTGATATAGGCGAAAAAGGACTTCACCACCTTATTTGGGAGGTCGTGGATAACTCTATTGATGAAGCACTCGCAGGACATTGCAACACTATCCACGTAGAAATTAACAAAGATAATTCTATTACTGTAACCGACAATGGGCGTGGTATTCCAACAGGTATTCAACAACAAACAGGAAAATCTGCATTGGAGGTTGTAATGACTATTCTGCACGCTGGGGGAAAATTTGACAAAGATACTTACAAAGTTTCAGGCGGTCTGCACGGTGTAGGGGTTTCTTGCGTAAATGCACTTTCTACCGAACTTATTGCAACAGTGCATCGTGAAGGAAAAATATTTCAACAAACTTACAACATTGGTGTTCCACAACACGACGTTAAAATCATAGGCGAAACCGAAAAAACAGGTACTATTGTGCGTTTTAAGCCTGATAACACGATTTTTACACTCACACAAGAGTATAAATATAATATGGTCGCAAATCGCCTTAGAGAGCTTTCTTTTCTTAATAAAGGCATTACTTTGATTTTGACTGACCATCGCCAAATTGACGAAACCACTAATCAACCTATTACCGAAACGTTTTTGTCAGAGGGCGGACTTGTGGAGTTTATTCGTTATCTGGACGAAACACGCACCGCTATTCTTCCTGCACCGATTTATGTAGAAAGCGAAAAACAAGGTGTTCCTATCCAAGTAGCTTTGATTTATAATACTTCTTACTCTGAAAATGTATTTTCTTATGTAAATAACATCAATACACACGAAGGAGGCACACACGTAGCAGGTTTTAGGTCAGCACTTACACGTACATTGAAGGCTTATGCTGATAAATCTGGTCTTTTGGAAAAAGACAAAGGCAAAAAAGAATCTTTGGAAATAACAGGTGATGATTTTAGGGAGGGTATTACTGCGGTTATTTCGGTAAAAGTACAAGAACCACAATTTGAAGGTCAAACCAAAACAAAACTTGGTAATTCTGAAATTCGTGGAGCGGTTGATATTGCGTTGGGTGAGGTTTTGGGGAAATATTTGGAGGAAAATCCAAAAGAAGCAAAAGCTATTGTTCAAAAAATAATCCTCGCTGCGCAAGCACGACACGCTGCACGCAAAGCAAGGGAAATGGTACAACGAAAAAGCATTATGGGAGGCGGTGGTTTGCCTGGTAAATTGGCAGACTGTGCAGATAGCGACCCAAAAGTATGCGAATTGTTCCTTGTAGAAGGTGATAGTGCGGGCGGTAGTGCCAAACAAGGCAGAAATAGGGCTTTTCAAGCTATTCTTCCATTGCGTGGTAAAATTTTGAATGTAGAAAAAGCACAAGAATATCGCATTTATGACAACGAAGAAATCAAAAATATGATTACTGCACTTGGTGTAACTTTTGGTAAAGATGGCGAAGATAGAGCCTTGAATATGGAAAAATTGCGTTATCACAAAATCGTCATAATGACTGATGCTGACGTTGATGGTTCGCATATTCGTACATTGATTTTGACGTTCTTTTTTAGGTATATGCGTGAATTGATTGAAAACGGTTACGTTTATATTGCTCAACCACCGCTTTATTTGGTTAAAAAAGGCAAAGAACAACGTTATTGTTGGACTGAAAGCCAACGTGCTGACGCTGTAAAAGAGGTTGCAAAAGGCGGAAAAGAGGATAATGTGCATATCCAACGTTACAAAGGTCTTGGTGAGATGAACCCTGAACAACTTTGGGAAACAACTATGAACCCTGATTTTCGTACTTTAAAACAGATTAGTATTGAATCCGCAGCACAAGCTGACCATTTGTTTTCTATGCTAATGGGTGATGAAGTGCCACCTCGTAGAGATTTTATTGAAAAAAATGCAAAATATGCGAAAGTTGATGCTTAAACAAGTTTAAAGTTCAAGGTTTAAAAAATTCCAAAAAGTTTAATTTATTTAGGCTTTTTGGATTTTTTGTATAATTGAAATTTCAAATTTTATTATTTATCACAACGCCAACAATGATACCCCATATCAAAATTTTGTGATAATAACTGGTCAAAAAAAACTGGTGCAATGTAGTCAGTAAATAAATAATGATCTCCAACAAATGCACCACACTTACCGCAACAACTTGCAATATATCCTCCATTGTGTTCTGCACTCAATGTAACGCCTTTACTTCTTGCAAAATTTATTTCTTTTTCTGTGAAATCACTTGGACATAAATTATGTGAAATTTTCTTAATTCTCGTGTCACTGTGTATTGCTGCGACTTTCATGTTGCTTCTACACCTCCAGCAATCACTCTCAATAATCATCATTGTTTTTTTCATTTTAAAATCCCCACAAATCTCACATTTTGGATTAAAACACACCGAAACTTTACTTAAATTAGAAAGTTTATCATCTAATTCATAAATATCATTATCAGATGTTAAATCTATTTGAATAAGAATTATATTATTATCTTTATAAAATTCTAAAACAGAGTTTTCTGGTTTGTGTGTAACAACTATCTCAATAACTGCAAAAACTTTTTTATCAATATCCAATAACGCAATATCTGGTCTACAAATTTTCAAGTCATATTCTAATTTAACGTCTTTAATTTTTTTCAATAAATTACCACTATGTTTTTCCTTACAATATTTACAATCCCATGAAATTAAAAGTTCTTTATTCATTTTTAAATGCTGTTCAATTTTATCAAAAAGCAGTTTTTTGAACGAATAATGCAATACGCTTTCAGAATTACAATTTGAGGTCAATGCACGATGAGCAAAATGAGGTCTTTTTGCACCTTTTCCTACATTTCCGCTTTTACGAAGGATTACATCTGTTTCACAAATTGGACAAAAAAACGATTTCCCTTTTTCAGCATCGTTAGCTGTTATTAAATTCCCCTGTTCATCTATTGCAGATGTATAAAGTATTTTTGTCATATTTAAAATTTTATCTTGTGTTAGTACTAAAAAACCTTTTTACAACTGAAAAAATACCACAAAAACACCAATTTTTTGTTATTATTCAATTTCTAAAAAAAACATTATCTTTCCCCTTACACCTGATTCCTGACACCTTTTTACTTTCACTTTTCTACCAATCTGCCACAGTTTTTGTAAAAATATCTTGGATAATTTGGTCTAAAATTTCATTTACATCACTTGTACCTTCAAGTTGGCTAAGGGTTTGGTTAGGTGGAAAATTTTTATAAAAAGAAAAAGTTTGTTTAAAATTCTTTTTGGGTTCTTTTCTATTGGTAAAATTTACCTCAACGCCAATAGTAAGTTTATTTTGTGCTGCTTGATTGGCGGTTGCTGCCACAGGTTCAAGCCTGTATGTTACAAAATTGCCTGTTACTACAAGTTGTCCATCTTTTTCTACGTCCATAATTTTGAGGCGAGTATTACGTTGATAATATTCTTTGAGTTTTTCGGTAAAATCAATCGTAAGACTTGGCGAGCCATTGCCTGCTCTATTCAAAAAACTACCTACAAAAATGCTTTCAGCAGTTGTGTAAGCACCTGTAAAAGAATACACACCACAGCCTTGTAAAAATAACAATAAAAAAAGAAAAATGAGAGAAATTCCTCCCCTCTGGGGAGGGGCAGGGGTGGGGTTTATTTGAAACATTTGTATATTTATGATATGAAAAAAATTTTTGCGAAATTAGCCTTAAAATATGGCTTATTTATCATCTGTTACATACAAAAAGAGTCATTTTAACATTTTTTTAATTTTTTTTTATAAAAATTTTCTTTAAAATAAAAAAATATCTAATTTTGATATATTTTTCATAAAAGAACACGACTTTTAAATACTTTTTTTAAAATATTTTTTCTGTAAAAAAGTTCTACATTAAGAATACTTCACCTGATTTTTACTTTAACTCTGTATGCAAGAATTAGAAATAGGACAACTTCGCACCCTCACTGATTTACTCAAATCTCGTTTTGATTATGATTTTTCCAACTATGCAATGTCCTCTTTTAAGCGTAGGGTTCAAAGGATTTTAGAGTTGTATAAATTCACTACTTTTGAATCTCTTGTTGAAAAATTGGAAGGTAGTGATGAAAAATTTTTTCACGAATTTCTTTCTGAAATTACGGTAAATGTTACCGAGATGTTCAGAGACCCTTCTTTTTGGGTTGAATTGCGTGAAAACATTTTGCCTACGATTTTTAGCGAAAATCGCAACATCAATATATGGCACGCAGGTTGTTCGTCAGGCGAAGAAGTGTATTCTATGGCTATCACACTCCAAGAAATGGGGCTTTTGGACAGGGCTAAAATTGTAGCAACTGATATTGACCTTGCTATTCTCCAAAAAGCAAAAGATGGCGTTATTCCCATTAAAAATATGGAATTAAATGCCAAAAATTATGAACGTGGTAAAGGAATTCATACATTGGACAAATATTACAAAGAACAAGGCGGAAAGGCTTATATGGACAAAAATCTTGTAAAAGATGTCGTATATCGTGAGCATAATCTTGTTTCAGAAGTTGCTTTTTCCAAATTTGATTTGATTTTGTGCAGAAATGTAATGATTTATTTTAACCAAAGCCTCCAAAATCAAGTACTAAAAGTTTTTCACGAAAGTTTATTCAAATATAGTTATTTGGCGGTTGGCTCTAAGGAATCGCTTATTTGGTGCGAAATCTCAAATAAATTTTCTATTGTTAATAATGAGGAAAAAGTGTATAAAAAGGTTAAGGATTAGGAATTGAGAATTAGGAATTGGGAATTAGGAATTAGGAATGAAACAGCCAAAAACAAAGATTTTCTTTTTAAATCCTGCTCAAAAATCCTGTTAAATCCTTAAATCCTGAAAATCCTGCTCAAAAATCCTGTTAAATCCTTAAATCCTGAAAATCCTGCTCAAAAATCCTGTTAAATCCTTAAATCCTGAAAATCCTGCTCAAAAATCCTGCTTTAAGACAATATTTATTACCCACAGGTTTTTTTACTTGTGGGTTTTTAATTTTTTTAAATTCAAAAAAAACAAAAAAACGTAATTTTTCTAAAAAAAAGATACAAATTTCTTAATCTAAAAAAATATTATTTACACAATTAGGAAAAATATTGGAAGGTTTTTTAGCAAAAAATAATTCCTAATTCCTAATTCCTAATTCCTAATTCTCAATGTTGTCATATATTGTTTGGACTATTACCCCTGAAATGATAAGCGGTTGGAGCTTTCCACGTTGGTATGGTCTTTTGTTTGCGTCTGGTTTTATATTTGGTCAGTTAATTATTGCACGCATATTCGCACAAGAACAAAAACCTGAAAAAGATTTAGATTATTTGTTGATGTATATGATTGCAAGCACAGTGCTTGGTGCGAGGCTTGGGCATTGTTTGTTTTATCAACCAGAATATTATTTGGCTAATCCCATTGAAATTCTCAAAATTTGGGAAGGTGGGCTTGCAAGTCACGGTGCAACTGTTGGAATTTTGCTTGCGTTGTATTTGTATAGCAGAACTCGTCCAGAACAAAGTTTTCTTTGGGTTTTGGATAGAATTGTGATTGTGGTGGCACTTGCTGGTGCAATGATACGACTTGGAAATTTGGCTAATTCTGAAATAATTGGCAAGCCAACCAATGAAAGTTATGCGTTTATTTTCCAAAATTCTTTGCGTGAAGCACTTGTTTTTGGTAACAAAGACGAAATAAAATACATTGAGGTTACACCAATTCACAACCAACCACTTGTAGAAAATCCAAAAGATAAGTCTTTTAAATTTGTTCCTGTAAAACTCAAAATTTTCTTCAAAGAAGATACCAAACAAGAAGAAAATATTGCTCTTGTAAAAGGTTCTTTGCCTTTATTTGTGAATAAAGACAGCGAAACCAAAAAACATTTTTTTGTAGATTTATCAAATGAAAAAAGCAAAGAAAATTTTGAAAAATCTGTAAAAGCAACCACAGAAGGAAAATACAATGTCGTAGAAAGTCAAATATTGGCAATTCCTCGTCACCCCGCCCAACTTTACGAAGCAATATCTTGTTTGTTGTTGTTTGGATTTTTGTTTATGTTGCATCAAGTTATGCGTAAAAATACGCCAGAAGGACTTTTAGCAAGTATTTTTTTAATTGTGTTGTTTGGTTTGAGATTTTTGTATGAATTTTTAAAAGAAAATCAAGTTGCTTTTGAAGATAATCTTTCTTTTAATATGGGTCAATGGCTAAGTCTTCCACCTATTGTGATGGGAATTTTTATTGCGATTTATGCACTAACAAGAAAGAAAAAGGTTTAAAGTTTAAGGTTCAAAGTTTAAGATTTAAGGCACATCACTGTACAGTTTTAAAAATTGCTGAAAAATAGGGTATAAAACCCTATTTTATTGATGTTTTTTATCAATAAAGTTGTGTTTTATACCCAACTTTTAGAAACTGTACAGTAATTTGGGTTTAAGGTTCAAAGTTTAATTTGTATTTAATCTTGTTAATCCTTAAATCTTGTTAATCCTGATTCAGACTTTGGCTGTTTCATTTACCATTCACCATTCACAATTTACCATTAAAAAAGTGTCTAAAAAAAAACGAATTATCATAGAAAATATCACCGTGCAAAGCCTTGCGTCAGAAGGTAAGGCAATTGCAAAACACGACGAAATGGTCGTTTTTTTGGAAGGAACACAAGTTGCTCCTGGTGATATTGTTACCATTGAAATCCACAAAAAGAAAAAAAGCTACGCAGAAGCACGTGTTTTGGCAATTACAACGCCTTCACCTATCCGCATAGCTCCTGTATGTGAGCATTTTGGCGTGTGTGGTGGTTGCAAATGGCAACATTTACCTTATTCATTCCAATTAGAAGCAAAATACAAACAGGTCAAAGATAATTTGGAGCGTTTGGCAAAAATTCCTTTGCCTGAAATTCCTGCTATTTTGGGGTCAAATGAAACATTTTTTTATAGAAATAAACTTGAATTTACTTTTTCTAATAAAAAATGGCTTGAAAAAGCAGATTTAGATAAAAAACTTGCTGAAAGAGCAGAAAATTCTGCTCAAAATCTTGAAAATTCTGAAAATCCTGCTAAAAACGTAGATATGTCTGATTGGGCATTAGGTTTTCACGTGTCAGGGCGTTTTGATAAGGTTTTAGATTTGGAAAAATGCCATTTGCAAAGCGACCCTTCCAATGAAATTCGCAACACTTTGAAAGAAAAAGCCCTGCAAGAAGGCTGGGAATTTTATGATTTGCGTGCAAAAAAGGGATTTTTGCGTAATATTATTATGCGTATTGCCTCAAAAACTGAAATAATGCTTGCGGTTGTTTTTGGAGAAAATAATCCAAATAAAATTTTGGAAGTAATGCATTTTTTGAATAAAAAATTCCCTCAAATTTCTTCTTTGCAATATTTTATCAATGAAAAACTCAATGATAGTGTAGCAGATTTAACGCCAATACATTATGCAGGAAAGCCATATTTGGAGGAAAAAATGGAAGAATTGACGTTTAGAGTTGGTGCAAAATCATTTTATCAAACAAATTCAGCACAAGCATACCAATTATACAGTGTTGCGAGAGATTTCGCAGGGCTTACAGGCGAGGAATTGGTGTATGACCTTTACACAGGAACAGGTACAATAGCGAATTTTGTAGCAAAAAAAGCAAAAAAAGTAATTGGAATTGAATATGTAACAGAAGCAATAGAAGATGCAAAAGTAAATTCTGAAATTAACCAAATAGACAATACTTTATTTTTTGCTGGCGATATGAAAAATGTACTTACCAAAGATTTTTTGGAACAATATGGTTCTCCTGATGTAATTATTACCGACCCACCGCGTGCAGGTATGCACGAGGACGTGGTAAAAGTGATTTTGGAAGCTAATCCTAAAAAAATTGTGTATGTAAGTTGTAATCCAGCCACACAAGCACGTGATATTGCAATGCTTTATCCAACCTATAAAGTAGAAAAAGTACAACCTGTTGATATGTTTCCACAAACGCACCACGTTGAAAATGTGATTTTGATGGTAAGAAATTAGGTGTTAGGAAAAAGGTGTCAGGAATCAGGAAAAAGGTGTCAGGGAAAAATACAAAACAGCCAAAATACAAGCATTAGGAATGAATTAAAAAAAATGAATATTTTTAAAATAGGCATAAATGCCTATTCTGTACATATTTTTGTGATTTTTATGTAAAGCACAGGCATTTGCACCTGTGAAACATCAAACATATTCACATTAAAAACTATACATTTTTTAGTTTTAAAAATAAAACAAAAATTCAAGTCAAAAATTTAATTTTGGCTTGAATTTTTGTTTTTTAATTTTACCTAAAAAAATTATTAGCTTTTTTCAATATTTTTATAATATTTTTGTTAAAAATTAAAAAAATGAAAATGGCTGTTTCATTCCTAATTCCCAATTCTTAATTCCTAATTAAATGACTCTTTGGCAAAAAATATCAAATTTGGGTATTCATCAAAACCAACCCATTTACCAACAAAAAAGCATTATTATCCTTAATCAACTTTGTGTAATAGCTTTTCCTATTACCTTAACAATGTCTTTTGTAATAGGAGTTATTTATCATATACCTTATGTAAGTTACGCACTTTTGGTAAATAGTTCTTTGTTTTTTGTGGCACTTTACCTCAATTATAAACAAAAAAGTGAGCTTGCAATGGCATTGGTAAGCACTATTCCGCCCATTTCATTATTAGCATCTTCGGTATATTCCAAAACACAAGGTTATTCCTATTCATTTGGATTTTACATAGCACCACGCACAGGACTTTTGATAATGTGCATTATTGCCTTATTTTTATATGCTTTCAGGGGTTGGAAAAGGCTTTTTAAAGGTATGTGGGCGTGTTTGTTGTGCTTTTTGGGTTTTGATGTAATTCACTTGGCTTTTGGCATCAATGTACTCAAATTGCCACACATTCCCACTGATTATTTTGCACTATTTTTAGGATTTAATATTTTGTTAATGATGATGGTAATATTAGTAATTTTATTGAGTAATATAAATAAAACTTACGAATTGGAAGTAGAAAAACAAAAACAACAAGTTGAAAAATTATTGCATAATATTCTCCCAGAAGAAACCGCCCAAGAACTCAAAGATACAGGACAAGCTACACCAAAACATTATGAGATGGTTTCGGTGTTATTTACAGATTTTAAGGGTTTTACCAATATTGCAGAAAAACTAACACCTCACGAAGTTATTGAAGAATTGAATAAATGTTTTTTGGTATTTGATGAAATTTGCGAAAAATACAATCTTGAAAAAATAAAAACCATTGGCGACGCTTATATGTGTGCTGGTGGTTTGCCTATTGCTAATAAATCCAATCCGATTGATGCAGTAAAAGCTGGTTTGGAAATGCAGAATTTTATGAAAAAATGGAAAACTGAACAAATTAAAAACCAAAAACCTATTTGGGAACTTCGTTTGGGCATACATACAGGTGAAGTGATTGCTGGTGTAATTGGCAAAAATAAATTTGCGTATGACATTTGGGGTGATACGGTTAATCTTGCAAGTAGAATGGAAAGTGCGGGCGAAGTTGGAAAAGTAAATATTTCAGAAACTACTTACGAACTTGTGAAAAATAACTTTCAATGTGAATTTAGAGGAAATATTCAAGCCAAAAATAAAGGAGAGGTAAAGATGTACTTTGTTAATGGTGAATGTTAAATGGTGAATGGTAAATGAAACAGCCAATAGCATTTTTCTTCTCCTTTGTCATTGCGTAGCAATCTGACTTTTTTTTTAAAACTTTTAAACCTTAAACTTTTTAAACCTTAAACTTTTTTAAACTTTAAACCAATGAATTATTTTTTATTTACTTTTTTAGCTTTCTTTTTTTTTCAAAAAAGCATTTTAGCCCAAAATTTTAAAACAATCAACACCCAAACACCCACAAAAGTATTTTCTATTAACACAAAAACAACATTAGATATGTTAGAAGAATCTACTGATGGGATTTATTTAGTAGGCGGAAAAAAAACAGGCGAATTATTTATTTGGAACAAAAAAACGCCTGATACATTGTTTGCCTCTAATAATTTTCACGCAGGAGAATTGAATTTTTTGAAATTCAATAACAACATACTTTTCACAGGTGGAGGCTCAAAAAAAAGCCTTAATGCGTGGTTTTTATCAGAAAATATGAAAGCAAAAGAAATTTTGCCTGTTTATATGAGAAATACGACTGATTATGCAATTTTATTGAGTCACACAAAAGCAATCACTTTTCTTGACGAAAAAAAAATTATTGTGGTAGATGGCAACAAACGTTTTTCTTATTGGCGTGAAGCGGAGCCTTCTGCTACAATTACCAAAAAAGTATATGATTTGGTAGATTTTGCGTTGTTTCTTGCTGATAGTGAAGTTCATATATTGGCTACACATTGGGAAAAAAATACAATGCTTGTAGGTTCAGGCACAGGCAACAATGGAAAATTATTATTGGTAAAAGAAGCTACAAGTTTGAATAAGAAACACAAAGAAACTTTACACAATTTTGATTCGCCTGTGGTGGATATAAAAGTCCTTAACACTCCTGAAACTAAACTTATCATTGTAAAAACTGAAAAAGATGGGATTTTTGTTTTTGATGAAAAAATGAAACTTGTAGAAAAATTTGCACACAACCAATATGATTTTCCTACTTTTTCGCCTACCGAAAACCTTTTGGCAATGGTAAAATTACCTCAAACCATTGAAATTTTTGATACAAAAAATTGGCAAAAACTCCAAAGTTGGGAGGCTCACACAGATAAAATAACCGCATTGGCTTGGGCATCAAAAGGCTATTTGTTACATTCTGCTGGCAATGATAACAAAATAAATACATGGTTTTTTTCTGAAACTTTGAGAAATGTAGCTAATGAACAAAATAAAATTTTAGAAAAATTTTTGGTAAAAGACCCTTATGAAACACAAGCAGAATATCAAGCTCGCATTACACCCCAAAATCAAAAAATAATGCTTGATTCATTATTTGATGACCACGTTACACAAATTGCTAAAAATATATTTTTTGCAAAACCTTCACAAATGGAGTACAACGTAGAAACAGGTATTGCAAAATTTTATGGTAATTTTTCACATACATTTTTTGCAAAAATCAAAGGAAAAGATGCTAAAATTATTCAACCAGATTTTAAAAATGCAAATTTTCAGTTTTCTAAATTGAGATATACCCTCCAAAAAGGCGAATTTTTCTTAACACAAGCTGAAATCAAACTCAAAAATGATGTGTATGAATATGACTTTTTTTATGCAAAAAGAGGCGAAAAAGAGATTTTTAGCCAACCAACCCCTCTAAAAAATTCTTCACCAACAAATACCAAAGAAGAAATAATTGCTAATAAAGACAAAGAAAAATTATCTGAAACAAAAGAAGCAAAAGAAGATTTTCCAGAAGATGCTTTAAAAGAAAGTCTAATGAAAAATAAAGAAAATTTGGTGAAAAACATAGAAAAAGAAATTTTTGTATCAGAACTTGCCAAAAATATTCCACAAAGCAAAACGAAATTTTCACAAAAAAACAAAGATAATGTTGCAGTAATCATTGGCAACAAAGATTATCAACACACACAACCTGTGAATTTTGCCCTAAATGATGCCCAAACTATGAAAAAATACCTTGTAGAAGTATTGGGTTACAATGAAAAAAATATTATTTATTTGGAAAATGCAAAAAACAAAGATTTTTCATTGATTTTTGGTACAAAAAACAACCACAAAGGGAAATTATTTAATATGATAAAACCACAAAAAAGCGAGGTTTTTTTATATTATGCTGGACACGGTGCGCCCAATTTGGCAGACAACAAAAAAAGCTATCTTGTGCCAACTGACGCAGAAGTGGAATTTTTGGATTTAACAGCTTTTGATACAGATATTTTGTATGATAATTTGGCTTTATTGCCTACTACAAGCGTTACAGTGGTGATAGATGCGTGTTTTTCAGGCGAAGGCATTTACAAAAATGTTTCTCCTATTCGCATAAAATCCAAAGGTGCAATGGGTTTAAAAAATGGTGCTTTGATGGCTTCTTGTGGTGCTGACCAAGTTTCTGCGTGGTACAATGAAAAAGAACACAGCCTTTTTACATATTTTTTCTTAAAGGCAATTCAAGACCAAAATGCAGACAAAAACAAGGATAAAAAACTCACACTTTCAGAGATTTTTCAATATGTAGATGACCAAGCGGAAGGTGTGCCTTATTTTGCACGCAGACTGCACAATGTGCCACAAAACCCTGTTTTAAAAGGTCAAAATATTGATAAGGTTTTGGTAGAATGGTAAATGTTGAATGTTAAATGGTAAATGAAACAGCCAAATACAATGATAAATGTTGAATGATAAATGAAACAGCCAAAT
>JAAFIN010000069.1 GCA_013297825.1 Cytophagales bacterium | reverse complement strand
TTAACTTTTATTTTATTTTTTAAATTTATTTTTTCAAAAAATTTTTTGCATTAAAAAAAAAAGTTTTTCAAAAAAAATATCTTAAAGAAAATCTTAAAATAAGTGTAATAAAAAAATATCTTAAAATGCTGAAAGACTTACAAAGTTTTGAAAACTTTGCAAGTCTTATTTTTTTGTGCATTATGAACTAAATATTTAGTAGGTTTTCGTTTTTTGTTGTTTTCATTTTTTCTTTTATTTTTGCAGACTAAGGAATAAATAAGCAAGAGTGAAAGAAAAAACAGCCAAATTGTTACAAAATAACAATTTGGCTGTTTCATTTATCATTCAACATTTATCATTCACAATTATTCATAAAGTTTCCTTTCCGTAATTTTTTTATCCAAAAACTGTGTATTTGCACCTACTTTTTTAGCTTTTTGCCATTGTTCCACCGCAAAATCTTTTTCACCAAGTTGATAAAGTACATCTCCATAATGCTCTAAATATGTACCATTAGCATTATTTTTTTGGACAACCTGCTCAAAAACTTTTTTAGCTTTTTTGTAATCTTTTGAATTATAAAGCACCCAACCATGTGTATCTAAGAAAGTTGCATTATCAGGGTGTTTTTCCACGAGTTGCGTAGTGAGTTTGAGGGCATAATCCAATTTTTGTTTTCTTAGTGCCAAATAATACGCATAATTATTCAAAATAAGTGGATTATTTGGGTTAATTTTTAATGCTTTTTCAAAATTTTCATCTGACAATTCATAATTTTTGATGGCATTATAAGTTGTACCAAGTTGCGTATAAAATTCTACCGCAAGTTCTTCTTTGTTAAATGCCAATCTACTTCCTTCTTCATAAGCCTCAATTGCTTTGTTATAATTTTTCTTTTGAAGTTGTGCATTTCCATCATACAACCAAAAAACAGGTTGATTAGGGAAATATTCCAATGCTTTTTGGGCGTGTTTTCCCAAACTATCTACCAAATTCAAATCATTATCCAAACCCAACACCACATTCCAAATTTTCACTTGATTACCATTTTGATTGAGTGATTTTATATAACTTGCCAAAGCATCTTTTTTGTTATTTTGCAACAAAAGCAAATCACCTACAAGCGTATGAATTTGTGGGTGAAAAGGGTGCGTTTGGGCTATAGTTTGGGCAAGTTCCAAAGATTGTGGATTTTGTTGTGGATTACCTTCTACAAAACTTTTTAAGAATTTTACTTTATCATCAGCACTAAAATCAGGATTTTTGAAGGCAGTTTTGAATAATTGCAAAGATTTAGCTTCTTCTTTTCTTTCCATATAAATCTGAGCCAAAAGCAAATAAGCTCTTGCATCAGCAGTAGATTCTTTGGTTATTTTCTCCAAAATATTTTTTGCGTCTTCAGTTTTTTTATAAAAAACCAAAAGCTCTGAATATGAAACCGCATATCTTTGTTCCGCAGGGTCAGAATCCATTAGTTTTTTTCCTTCCAAAAGCACTTTATCAGTTTGCCCAAGCATATTATAAATGCGTTGTTTTTGTTGGGTGAGTGCTTCACTCATACCATATTTTTGTTCTAATTTTTGGTAGGTATCTATTGCCTCTTGCGGTTTATTTTGTTTAGTAAGCAATTCAGCAAGCTCATAAAGATATTTATCATCAATTTTCACAAGTTGTTGATAAGTTTCTATTGCCTGGTCATATTTGAGATTTTGGCTATAAATATTAGCCAAAAGTGCATAAAAATATTTATTATTTTTTTCTTTTTCAACCGCTTCTTCTGCGTATTTTTCTGCGTCTTTTGGTTTTTCAAGTTTCAATAAAGTTTCTGCAATTTTAAATTGAATTGTAGGACTTTTTGACAATAATTCTGCTTTTTGGAATTGTTGTAATGCTTTTTGATAATCTTCTATCATAAAAAACTTCATACCTTCCACCAAATAAAATTCGGTTTCGCTTTCTGTATCACCGCCTAATTTATCTCTTTTTTCTTTGGTTTGGGCTTCTTGTTCTTTTTTCTTTTTTCCTTTTTGGGCAAATACATTTTCAGGAATTGCTTGCAAAGATGCCACAGCAAGCAAGGAAATCAACATTATTTTTTTCATAGATTAAAAGAAGCCCCCTAACCCCCAAAGGGGTAATTAAAGCAAGATTAAAAGGTTTAAGGTTTAAAAAATCTATTCATTTTAGAAATTCTGAAAATTCTAAAAATCTTGGTTAAATTTACGTTTTTTTTGTGAATAACGTTTAAAATTCAAAAAAAATTTAAAAATAAAGAAATGAAATTTTATAAAAATATCTAAACTACAAATACTTTCAAAAAAAAACCTTTGTATTTTATACTTTTCCCTGACCCCTTTCCCCTTTCCCCTGACCCCTTTCCCCTGACACCTTAATATAAAACCTCAAAAATTCTTTCTTCATTTTCAGCAATTTTTATTTCAATTTTTAGGATATTTTTGGGCAAAAGCGAAGGAATTTGGCTTGCCCATTCTACCAAACAAATATTTTGGCTATCAAAATATTCTTCTGTACCAATGTCCCACGCTTCTTCTTCATTTTTTATTCTATAAAAATCAAAATGAAATAGTTTGTTTTGTTTTTGATGAGTATTTTTTTCATTATTATTTTTTTCTTTCAAAAAATATTCATTTACAAGGCTATACGTGGGGCTTTGTACGTGGTCAGTAATACCAAATGCTTTACAAAGTGTTTTGGCAAAAGTTGTTTTTCCTGCACCCATTTCACCTTCTAATACCCAAACATTGGGGAAATCAGGCGTTTTTTCGTACAAAGAAATTACATTTTGGGCAATAATTTCCAAATCAGAGATATTTTTACAAATAAATTGCATTTTGAGAATTAAGAATTAAAATTTAGGAATTAAGAATTAGGAATAAATATACATCAATTTTTTTGGAAATAACAAAAGGATTTTTAAAATTTACAATCTTTTTAAATAATTTTAAAATTGGCATAATCTTTTGAGAGATTTATAATTGGATTTTTATATTCTTTTGTTAGAACTTCAAGGTTTAGACCTTCAAGGTTTTCAAAACCTTGAAGGTCTAAAAGTAAAATAGAAAATCGTTTTTTTTGGTAAATTCATGAAACAACAAAATACTTCTTGGTGGTCAATACGTACTCGTCTTATATTATTCTTTTTATTTTTTACAGCAACGATTACCACAAGCCACTTCCTCACACGCAACTCCTTTGACGAATTAGAAAAATATAGGCTTGTACTCAAAAAAGCAAGCCAAAATCGTGATTTGATTGAGGAAATTATTATCCACGCCCAAGATGTGATTGACAACCAACCACAAGCTACGGTGTTGCTTTTGGATAATATTGCCAAATTTCAGGTAAATCTTGATATTTTGAAAAATGGAGGAAATGAAATATTAGAAGGTAAAAATGTGCAGTTTCTTCCTTGTGATGAAATGGCAGAACCACAGCTTTTGCGTTTGGAAAAACTTTGGTATCCTTTTCGTACCAAAGGCGAAATCCTTGCAAATGACGAAAATTGGAAAAAAAATGTAGATAACCAACAAAGCAAAGAAAGAGGCGAGGAAGTAGTGCGTAATATGGAACGCCAACGTGTGGATTTGCTCATTGCCCAAAGTGAATTTACAGAACAATACCAAAATATTTCGCAATCCAAACAAGAAGCTACCAATGCTTGGCTTTGGGGACTTTGGGGAAGTAATCTTTTGTTGTTATTTACAGGATATTATATTATTCAATTATTATTGTTAAATCCACTTACATATTTTACACAAGTTGCCCAAAAAATAGGACGTGGGGATTTGTCCCAAAAAATAACCTACCAAAGCAAAAATGAAATAGGACTTGTGGCTGATGCACTTAATAATATGGTGGATAAAATCGGAAATGCAACCAATTTTATCAAAAATATTGAAACAGGAAACCTTGATGTAGTGTATAATAAAGAAACACAGGACGAAAATCTGGAAAATGACAATCTTGCTAATGCCCTCCTAAGTATGCGTAATCGTATGAAAAGTGTGGCAGAGGAAGAAGAAGAACGTAATTGGGTTACAAGAGGGCAAGCAATGTTTGGGGAAATTCTCCAAAAATTTAATGATGATACAAAATCCCTTTCTTACGAAATTATTTCAAACCTTGTAAAATACCTCAATGCTAATCAAGGTGGGCTTTTTGTGGCAAATACAGACAATCCAAAAAATGTTTTTTTGGAACTTACTGCTTGTTATGCTTTCCAAAAAAGAAGATTTATAGAAAAAACAATTATCGTGGGTGAAGGGCTTGTAGGACAATCATTCAAAGATGCAGATACAATTTATATTACAGATGTTCCTTCCAATTATGTAGATATTACCTCTGGACTTGGTGGTGCAAATCCAAGAAGTGTGTTGGTAATTCCTTTGAAACTAAGTGATAGGGTTTATGGGGTAATGGAATTGGCATCATTTGAAGTATTTGAGCGTTACCAAATTCAATTTTTAGAAAAATTAAGTGAAAATATTGCCTCTAACCTCTATGCAGTAAAAGCAAATGAGCAAACCAAAAAACTGCTCAAAGAATCTACTGACATTGCAGAGCAAATGCAAAAACAAGAAACGCAAATGCGTAGAAATATGCGTATTTTGGAAGCTACACAATCCGAAATGCTCAAAAATCAAGAAGCACTTGACGCACAATCTTATGCCATCAAATCTACATTAGTTTATGTGGAAATGGATATAAATGGCAAAATATTATCGTTGAATGAACACGCATTACACGCTTTTAAATATTCGCAAAGCGACCTTCTGAACAAAAATCATAGACTTTTGTGTCCCAATACTGACGTGGATATGCTTGTATATGATATGCTTTGGAAAGACCTCAAAATAGGCGTTCCTGTTACCAACGAATTTAAAAGAGTTGATAAATATGGCAACGAAATTTGGGTAAGAGCTACTTATTCCCCTGTAAAAGACCAACAAGGTAATCCTTATAAAGTGATTAAATTGGGTTTTGATATTACAGAAGACAAAAGATTTAAAAATGAATTTAAAGAACAATTTGATGCGTTTAACCGTTCAGGTATTCTTTTGGAATGTGATATGAATGGTTTTATCACCAATGTCAATAGTAATTTTTTAGAACTTTTTGGATATGAAAAAGACGAAATAATAGGGCGTGAATATGACGACCTTGTGCCTCTTACCGAAAAACAATCAAAAAGTTATCAAGCATTTCGCCATAAACTCAAACAAGGCATTTATCACGTAGGCGAAGCCCAACGTATGGGCAAAAAAGGCGAAGTTATTTGGGTAGAAGGCTCATTTAGCCCAATTATTGACGTAAATGGACAACCTTACAAAATCGTTGAATTTGTGCAAGATATTTCGCAAAGAAAACAACTTGATGCCCAAAAACAGATTTTTCAAGATGAATTACAAAACAAAGAAGCAAAATTAACCGCATTGCTCAATAATGCTGATGATGCCATTTATACCATCAATACAAGTTGCAGGGTAAGCCTTCACAATGAAAGTGCAAGAAAACTGCACGAAAAATTAGGGTTTAAAATGCGTGTTTCGGTGAATATTTTGGATATTTTGCCAAAAGCACACCAAGCACAATGGAAAGGATTTTTTGATAGGGCATTACAAGGCGAAAAATTCTCGTTGGATTATGCGTTCAACGAAAATTTTTCTGCGGATATTCCACGCATTTATTTGAGCATTTATTTTAACCCAATATATGACGCCCAAAAACGCATTTCTGGAGTAGCTATTTTTGCAAGAGATATTACACAACGCAAAGAAAGAGAAATAGAATTTGCAGAATTTGCCCAAAAACAACACACACGCACCCAACGCCTTGTAGAACATCAACGTACCCAACTTGCCCAAACCACCGAACAATGGCAAGACGAGAAAAAACAACTTGTCGCAGAATTACAACAAACTTCTGCACTTTATCAAAAAAATTTGAAAGAAAATCTCCTTTGGCAACATACGCCAATGGCTTTGATGGCACTTTCCAAAAATTTTGATGTAGTTTTTTATAATAAAAATGCAAAAAACTTATATGATATTTGGAATTTTTGTCTGCAACCTGATTATCATTTGCCTGACGCATTTTCTTCAAGATATTATTTCAAATTAAAAAAACTTTTGGATAAGGCATTAGAGGGAAATGTAGTAGAAGATAAAATCATTTTTAAAAAATTAAAAGACAAAAATGGTTATCTCAAACACAAATCATATTCAATTTTTTATATAAATATCCAAAAAATTGAAATTCCAGAAATGCCAACTGCTTCGCTTTTGGTTGTTGCACAAGAAATTACGACACAAGTATCACATTATCTTGCACATTATCGTCCAAAATATAAATTAAGAAAAAACCTACAAACAAGCCCCCTAACCCCCAAAGGAGGAACTGAAAGCCCAATAAGCCCCCTAACCCCCAAAGGGGGAATTGAAAGCCCAACAAATCTTTTAATTGATAACTCCCCCTTTGGGGGCTTGGGGGGCTTCTTGGAAAATAAGATTTTAGAAGAAAAAATTGACATAAAAGAAAATATCCTAACACCACAAAAACAAACAAAATCTAATAAAAAAGTAAGAAATTTTGTGCCTGTTGAAAATGGAATGAAAGGAACATTGAACCTTTATCATTTTGGGGGAAATCTTTGTGTAAAAACATACAACCAAGAAATGTATGATTTATTCAATCATTGGCGAGTATGTTTGCAACCTGATTTTATGATAAAAGACGTATTTTCTAATCCACAATGTATTATTTGGGAAAATGAATTAAAAAAAGTGTTTTTAGGACAAAAAATACACTTACAACAATCATTTATTTTTAAAGAAAAGGTTACATACAAACGCAAAATTTATATTTTTGATGTTGTAATTTCGCCTATTATTGACGAAAATAACCAATGCAACGAAGTTGAATTGTCTTTGAAGCAGTTAGAAATACAGTAAAGGTGTAAGGAAAAAGGTATCAGGTGTCAGGAGAAAGGTGTAAGGAAAAAGGTGTAAGAAATTAAAAATAAAACTTTGAACTTTTTGAACTTTGAACTTTTTGAACTTTGAATTTTGAACTTTGAACTTTTTGAACTTTGAACTTTTTGAACTTTTTGAGCCTTAAACCTTGAACTTTGAACCTTAAACTTTTTTTTGTATTTTTGCATAAAAAAAACAAATAAATAACATTTTTATCAACGAAAATTGTGAGCCAAAAAGGACTTCCTTCACGCAAAGATGATTATTCTGCGTGGTACAATGAATTAGTAAAACGTGCTGACCTTGCAGAACATTCTGCAGTAAAAGGTTGTATGGTCATAAAACCTTATGGATATGCTATTTGGGAAATGATGCAACAAGAACTTGACCGTAGGTTTAAAGCAACAGGACACCAAAACGCTTATTTTCCGATTTTTATTCCTAAAAGCCTTTTTGAAGCGGAAGAAAAAAATGCAGAAGGTTTTGCCAAAGAATGTGCTGTTGTTACCCATTATCGCCTCAAATCAGACCCTGATAATCCAGGAAAACTTATTCCTGACCCAAATTCTCGCCTTGAAGAAGAACTTATTGTTCGTCCTACAAGTGAAGCGGTTATTTGGAATACCTACAAAAATTGGGTACAATCTTATCGTGATTTGCCTATTCTGCTTAATCAATGGGCGAATGTGGTGCGTTGGGAAATGCGTACAAGGCTATTTTTGCGTACTACCGAATTTCTTTGGCAGGAAGGACACACCGCTCACGCTACTTTGGAGGAAGCTATGCACGAAACACGCCAAATGTTGAGCGTGTATGCGGATTTTGCAGAAAATATAATGGCATTACCTGTTGTAAAAGGCATTAAATCCGAAAATGAAAGGTTTGCAGGTGCAGAAGAAACTTTTTGCATTGAGGCACTTATGCAGGACGGAAAAGCATTACAAGCGGGTACTTCGCATTTCTTAGGTCAAAATTTTGCGAAGGCTTTTGATGTGAAATTTGCAGGAAAAGATGGCAAATTAGAATACGTTTGGGGAACTTCTTGGGGCGTAAGCACAAGGTTAATGGGTGCTTTAATTATGGCTCATTCTGACGACAATGGGCTTATATTGCCTCCTCGTTTGGCTCCTTATCAAGTTGTAATGATTCCAATTTATAAATCTGACGAACAGCGTGCAGTTGTTATGGAAAAAATAAATTCCATTAAAAAAGAATTAGAAAAAATCAATATCAGGGTAAAATTAGATGATGATGACAGCCAAACACCTGGTTATAAATATGCAGAATGGGAGTTAAAAGGCGTTCCTGTGAGGCTTGCAATGGGTGTGCGTGATGTGGAAAATGGTGTGATAGAAGTAGTTAGACGTGATAAAGCAAGAGGCGAAGAAGGTCAGAAAACCATTGAACAAATTGCAACAATTATTGAAAAAATCCCTGCTATTTTGCAGGATATTCAAGAAAGTATTTACAGAAAAGCCATAAAATTCCGTACCGAAAACACCGCAAAAGTGGATAATTACGAGGATTTTAAAAGGCTTTTGGACGAAAAACCTGGCTTTTTGCTTGCTCATTGGGACGGAACACCTGAAACCGAAGAAAAAATCAAAGACGAAACAAAAGCTACTATTCGTTGTATTCCTTTGGACGCTACCGAAGAAGAAGGTACTTGTATTTACTCTGGCAAACCTTCTACCAAAAGAGTGCTTTTTGCGAGAGCGTATTAGGAGGTTTAAGGTTCAAAGTTTAAGGTTCAAAAGCTCAAAGAGTTCAAAGTCTCAAAAAATGGTTTAAAAGTTCAAAAGCCCAAAAAGTTCAAAATAGTAAATTTTAATCTAATTTATAAATATTATTTTTTGTAATATATTGATTATCAATGTATTACAGATTTTTTAATTGGTTTTTTGAGCTTTTTGAACCTTAAACTTTGAACCTTAAACTTTACGATAAAACCCACTTCTTAGCTTCGTCCATATTTGTAAAAGAGTTGATATTCATTTTGGTTAATGCTCTTACCATTTTGATAACATATTCACCACCTATTTTGGTAAATAAATTTTTGGAGAGCAAAATAGCTACTTTCATATTATCACCAAAAGTTTTGTGAGCTTTGGGAAGCCAAGTAGTAATAAGCCAGGCTTTGGAGTCAATGCCTGATTTTTCCATCGTAGATTGATTAACCAAAAGGCGTTTGATATTTTTTTCAACGCCTTTGTCAATCATTGCCATAAAACAAGTTTTATAATCTTCGTGTGGAATACTGCCCAAAAGTTCTACATATATCATTTCATCATCAGAAATATGAAATATTCTGATATAATCATTTTCCATTAAAAGCTCCATAGTTTTTTGTTTTTGTTTTGAGATTAAAAAAACAATATTTTTTCTTTAAATTATACAATTATTATACAAGAATAATGCTTTTATTAGGCATTTTATTTTATTTTTTGAAAAAAAATATTTCTAAGAAAATAATTACAGAAAAATTATAGAAATTTGTATCATAATAAAGAGGCATCAGGGGAAAGGTGTCAGGAATCAGGTATCAAGAGAAAGGTGTCAGGAATTAGGTATCAAGGGAAAGGTGTCAGGTATCAGTAATTAGGTATCACTCTTAAACTTTGAACCTTAAATTTTGAACCTTGAACTTTAAACCTTGAACTTTGAACTTTGAACCTTGAACTTTAAACCTTGAACTTTAAACCTTAAACTTAAAAAATATGTCAAAAAAAATCGTTCCTGTGGGTAATATTCAATGTGGTTCAGAAGAATTATTTTTGATTTCAGGCCCTTGTGTGATTGAAGAAGAAAGTATAATGATGCGTACTGCTGAACACCTCAAAAAAGTATCTGAAAAATTGAATATTTCAATTATTTTTAAATCTTCTTTCCAAAAAGATAACCGCAGTTCTGTAAAATATTATACAGGACCTGGACTTGAAGAAGGCTTAAAAATGTTGCAAAAAATCAAAAATGAATTTGGTTTTACCTTGCTTTCTGACATTCATTATCCTTCACAAGCAAAATCCGCAGGTGAAGTGCTTGACGTGATACAAATTCCTGCGTATTTGTGTATGCAAACTGACTTAATGTTAGAATCTGCAAAAACTGGAAAAGTTATCAACGTAAAACACGGTCAATTCCTCGCTCCTGACAATATGAAGCACCCTATTGGCAAAATAGAAAGTGTTGGCAATGAAAAAATTATCCTTACAGAAAGAGGTTTTACGTTTGGGTACAATGATTTGATTGTAGACCCAAGAGCGTTTTATCATATGAACAAATTGGGTTATCCTGTCGTGTTTGATGTTACGCATTGTATTCGCAAATATGGTATTCCAAGTGCTGATGCAAAAGGCGGTGCAAGAGAATTTTTGCCTGTATTGGCACGTGCAGGCGTTGCTGCGGGCATTGATGGAATGTTTATAGAAACACACCCAAATCCAAAAGAAGCCTTGTGTGATGCTGCAAGCCAATTAAATATGCTTGATTTAGAAGAATTTTTGAAACCTTTGATTGAACTACACGCTGTTACACGTAAATATATGGATTATACGATTGAATATTAAAATAATTATGAATTATGAATTATGAATTATGAATTATGAATTATGAATTATTTTATTGTAATAATAAAATAATTTTTAAAATTTTATTTTGCTTTTATGAAAGAAAATATTATAAAAAATCAATCTTTTCAATTTGCTATAAGAATTGTAAATTTGTATAAATTTTTAATAACTGATAAAAAAGAATTTATATTGAGTAAACAAATTTTGCGTTCAGGAACGTCAGTAGGTGCAAATGTGAGAGAAGCAACAAATGCAGAAAGTGTATTGGATTTTATTCATAAATTAGGAATTGCCCAAAAAGAATGTGATGAAACACTTTATTGGCTTGAATTGTTAAAAGAAACAGGTTTTATCACAGAAATCCAATTTGAAAGTATGCAAAATGATGGATTGAGTATTTTAAAACTTTTAAAAAGCATTATTATAACAAGTAAAAAAAATTTAAAAAAATAAGATGAATTATGAATTATAAATTATGAATTATAAATTATGAATTATAAATTATGAATTATAAATTATGAATTATAAATTATGAATTATAAATTATAAATTATGAATTATAAATTAGTTTGTAATTACGAATAAAAAATAAAATTATTTAAAATTAAAATTATTTTTTAAAATAAAATTTGGATAATTAAATAAAAATCACAATAATTCATAATTAAAATTCATAATTCATAATTAAAATTCATAATTCATAATTCATAATTCATAATTCATAATTCATAATTAAAATTGGTAGTGTTGCAACAGATATTAATTGTTAAATTTTAAATTAACAAAATTTTATTTCAAATAATAATAAAAAACATTATAATAAAAATAGTTAATTGTATTTAAAAATATTTTTAGGCTATTTTAAAACATTGAAATATTTATTTTATTTTGAAAAAAAATATAAAATTAAAATATTATTTTATTATTTATCAAAAAACAAATGTGTTTGTTGCAACACTACCATTAAAATTCATAATTCATAATTTATAATTCATAATTAAAATTCATGTGGAAATTCCTCACCATCTTGCCCATTAAAGCAAAAATATTTACCATTTTAGTATTTATTTTTACCATATTTTTTGGTTTGGTATTTTTGGGAATTTATTGGGAAAATAAAGTACGTATCTTACAAAATTCAGATGAGCGTATGTTTGCACATTTGAAAGATTTGGAAGATGTATTTGCTTTGCACAAAAAAACACAAGAAAGACACCTTTCACAAGGTATGCGTTGGGGAAATGACCAACTCAAAGACGCAGGAGAACTCAAAGAAAATCCAAATAAAAGGTTTATTACCAATATCATTGACACCGAAAATGATAAAGTATTGCGTGTAGAGCTTATGGAATGGCTTTTGAATGGAAAAACTTTTCATTTTGATAGCACATTAGTAGACAAAATAGAAAAAAATATTCAATGTAAAGTTAGTATTTTGCAACTCATTCCTGATGGACTTGTACGCATTTCTACCACCAATCGCAATACAAATAAAAGCAGAGCAGTACGCACTTTTATTCCTAATAAATCCCCTATTTATCAAAATATCATTAAAAATCAAACTTTTAATGGAAGGTTAAAAATTGCAAATGATTGGTATTTGGCGTATTATTATCCTATTTATAGCAAAGGAAAACTTATAGGGGCATTAGGCATCAGCACGCCTGAAAAAGAACTTGGTGTTTTAAAAGAAATTATGGGCAAACATACTTATCTTAAAACAGGTTTTGGGTATGTGATGGACAAAGATGGTGAGGTGCTTATTCACAAAAATAAATCATTTGAAGGCACAAATTTTCAATTAGTAAATCCAAAATTTTATAAATGGCTTATTTCATATAAAGACAAAGCAAAAGAAAGATATTTTATCAATGTACCACCTTCTCCAAAACTTCCAAAGGGATTAGCAGAATATCGTTGGCAATATTTTAAATATTTTGAGCCTTATAATATATACATTGCCATTGTAATTCCTGAAAAAGAATTTTTTGAAGATGCCCTTAATATGCTTGCTCAACTGATGTTGTTTGCATTTTTGGTAACCGTAGTAGGCGGTATATTTTTGATAAATATTTTGATAAATCCAATATTTAAACCATTGCAACAAATCAACGAAACGCTCAATGATATGTCATTTGGTAAAACCGTTGAACCCATAAAAATCGTTTTTTTTGATGAAATTGGCAAAATAGGACATTCTTTAAACCAAGTTATTCAGGCACTTGCCACATATTCATTATTTGCACAAGAAGTAGGTCATAAAAATTTTGATGCTGATTTCAAAGCATTAAGTCCTGATGATACACTTGGAAATGTTCTTTTGGAAATGGCTCAAAAATTACAGGATAATGAATTAGAAACCAAAAAACGTACTTGGATTGCAGAAGGTAATGCACTTCTTGCAGGTATTATGCGACAAAATACAGGAAAAATAGATTTGTTATTAAGCCAAACACTCAAACACCTTTTGGAATATGTAAATGCACAACAAGGCGGTATTTTTTTATTGGATAAAACACACTTAAATAATCCAAGCCTTAACTTGATGGCGTGTTATGCGTACCAAAGAGAAAGAATTTTGCAAAAAAAATTAGACCCAGAAACAGGATTTTTGGGGCAAGCCATTGAAAGCAAAAAAACAATTATTGTTGAAAATCTCCCTAAAAATTATAGCGAACTTATCACAGGCACAGAAAAACTCAATCCTAATCATCTTATTGCAATTCCATTAAAAATTCAAAATGATGTAGCAGGTGTCATAGAAATATTGTCTATTAGAAGATTTCAACCTTTTGAAATACAGTTTTTAGAAAACTTTGCAGAAACGCTCACCGCTACAATTATGGTGGAACAATCCAATCACGCAACACTTCTTTATCTTGCCCAAATCCAAGAAACTGCTGAAATGCTCGCCCAACAAGACGAAGAAATGCGACAAAATATGGAAGAACTGCGTGCTATGCAAGATGTTTCGCAAAACAAAGAAAAAGAAATAGAAAAACTCTTGCTTCAAAGCAAAGAAAACGAAAAAGAACTTCAACACACACTTGAAGAAATGAAAAAAATGGAGGTACAAATGTACGTTCAACGCACCACTTTGGAAAGAGAACTTGATAATGCCCTCACAAGAGAAAAAAATCTTTTGATAGAACTTAATACAATGAAAAGCAAGTAAATAATGATGAATTATAAATTATGAATTATGAATGAAACAGCCAACAGCCTTTTTGTCATTGTGTAGCAATCTGACTGTTATGTTTTTCCAGCATTACTTTCTCCTGACACCTGACTAATTTCCCCTGACACCTGACACCTTTCCCCTGACACCTTTCCCCTGACACCTGACTACTTTCCCCTGACACCTTTCCCCTGACTACTTTCCCCTGACACCTTTCTCCTGACACCTTTCCCCTGACACCTTTCTACTTTTCTCTTTTCTCAAAATTATTAAAAAAACATTTTTTTTATTTATTTCATTTTTTTTTATATTTTTGTAAAAAAAGGAAACAAAATAATACATATTGTTCGTAAAAGTTTTGTTATGTTATTATTACATTATTCCAAAAATTGGGCTTAAATCATAAAAAATTATAATTTTTTATCTATAAATAAAACTATGAGCGAAAAACATTTGCAAACCCGCAAAACCATATCTACATCTGTGGCAGTAGTGGGATTATCTTCGGTGGCTACTGTGGTAGGTATTGTATTAAAAGCTATTGGTGTAATTGCTGGTGGTTCATTGGTTTCCATTGCATCAGGTGTGTTATTATTGGCAGGTATTTTTTATTATTTTAAATCACTTACTTCATTTAAGGATTTGGAATATGGCAATGCCAATAGTCAGTCATGGTTAGCTATGATAGCATCTATTACTTCTACATTACTAACTTTTTTTGTATAACATAAGAAAAGTAAATTAATCTTTAAAAACATTATTCTAAAAAATAAAAAATTAGAATAATGTTTTTGTTATTTTTATTAAAAAACAAGTAAAATGAAATTAGCAAATATGAAACCAGCAACAATAAAATACAACATACTTTTTTTAATTTTTTGTGTTTTTAACCTCTTAATAAATTCACAAATATTTGCACAAAATAATACTAATTGCATAATTCGTCTTGAAATGCAAGGTAGAAATGCTTTAGCAAATTATATTTTGCGTATAAATGGGCAACAATATGTAACCAATGGAGCAGGAGAGATTATTTTTCCAAATTGCACAAAGAAAAATTTAGAAGCAATGGAAAATAATATTATTTTGGAAGGCTATACAGGTGCAACTCTTATGAAAAAAATACCTTTTTCAATAAATAAACGAATTTTAACAATAACTGTTCCAAGAGGCAACCCTTTACCACCCACCAAAAATGAACTTGATGCCCTCAAAATGGCAAAAGACCAAAGCAAGAAAGTAGATGAAATGAGCAACAAACTTGACAACTTAGGTGATGATTTGGATAGTGTCAAAAAAGCCAAAGATATTATGGAGAAAAAAAGCCAAGCAGACAAAGAAAAACACCTTGTGGAACAACAAAAATCAAAAGAAGAAAATGAAAAAATAGAACGAGAGAAAAAAATAGCCAATGAACGTGTGCAATTGCTTATGATTATTATGATTGTTATTTTGATAGCAATCGCAATAGGGCTTTATCTTGGTTTTGTAATTTGGAAAACAAATAAAACCCTCAAAAGGCAAAAATCAGAAATTGAACAAAAAAATGGACGTATTGAAGAATTGATTTTGAATATTTTGCCCAAAGAAGTTGCAGAAGAACTTTCACTAAAAGGTAGCACCGAAACACGTTATTATGACTTTACAACAGTATTTTTTGCGGATATTAAAGGTTTTTCTGCCCTCGCAAAACAAGTAACGCCCCAACAACTTATCGCAGAACTTGACCGTACTTTTGGACAATTTGATGAAATTATTGGAAAATATAATTTGGAGCGTATCAAAACCATTGGCGACTGTTATATGTGTGCTGGCGGTGTGCCTAACCGCAATAAAACAAACCCTTTTGATGTACTTTTGGCATCTTTGGAAATTCAAAAATGGATGGAAGACGAAAAAGCAAAACGCAATGGGAATTTTTGGGAGGTGCGTGTGGGAGCGCATACAGGCGATTTGGTGGCTGGTGTAATTGGTAAAACAAAATTTGCGTATGATATTTGGGGAAATACGGTTAATTTGGCTTCACGTATGGAAAGCGTGGGTATGATAGGCAAAGTAAATATTTCGCATAGTACTTACGAGCTTGTGAAAGAATTTTTTGATTGTACGCCAAGAGGAGAAATTGAAGTAAAAAATATGGGCAGTGTTGCCACTTATTTTGTGGATAGAATAAAACCACAATATTCTGCTGACCCACAAGGATATACGCCAAATGCGGATTTGTTTTTGAAATTAAGGGCAATTTAGGAGAAAGTAGTCAGGTGTCAGGAGAAAGTACAACATAAAAAACCACAAAAAACTATGTTTTTTGTGGTTTTTGTTTTTTTAGTAGCAACAATGAGAATCGAACTCATATCAAAAGTTTAGGAAACTTCTATTCTATCCATTGAACTATGTCACCATTTAGAAAAATGAAATTTTCAAATGCAAAAATAACATTTTTTTTATTTTTTTCAAAAAAAATAATTTTTGGGCAATCGCAAGGATTGCCCCTACGATTTATTTTAATTTCAAACTAATATTTTTTGCTTTTTTGCTTGTATTTTCCATTTTTTGGGTAATTGTGAGGGTATTTCCATCAGCACTTATATCGTCCATTTTGTCAGCACCTGATTTTATATCTTTTGGGAGGACAATTCGTGTTTCGGATTTGAACATACCAGCCATCATTTCTTGGGCTTGTTTGTCATCACCTTTCATTTCAGTTTTTGCATTTTTATCCACAGGAAAATTCACATAAAATTTTTTACCTTTTTGTTTAAAATATTCAAAATAAGGCACATCAGCAGTTAATTTATCATTAAAAATATTATCATCAGGAGAGCCTTTTTGAAAACCATCTCCGCCTTTTTGCATCAGACCTTGCACAAGATTTTTGCTTGAATGAACGTGTCCATAAGCTTGATTAAGGGCTTTGATGTCTTTAAACGCAAAACTAAAAGCTATTTTTCCTTTGCCTTCACTTTCATTTTTTACGTTGCTAATACCATTTATTTTTTTGATTTTGGCAAGAATCATATCTACTTGTGGGCTGGTTTCAGCGACAAAATCTTTTACATCATCTTTTTTTTCTGCACCAGAGCTATCCATTTTTTCTTGCAAGCCTTTGGTGGCTTGGCTCATCATACTCATATCAAAATTATAGGTCATTGTGCCTGAATAATCAGGGTTAAATTTAATTTCTTCTTGTGTGCTACAACTTTGAAATGCTAAAAAAGCTGAAAAAAAGAATATTTGGCAAACAAAAATAAAAAATTTTTTTGTGGATTTGTTCATTTGGATTATTTGGATAAAGTTTTTATAATAAACTTTTGTTTTATAAATTTATTACGACAAATTTATTATTTTTTTGGAAAAATAAAAAATATTTATGAATCAAAAAGGAAATTAAGCCAAAAAATTATTATTTGGGAAAATATTTTTCAATGATTTTTATGTTGCAGTTATCTTTCATCAGAAAATAATCATCAGTTTTGAGTGCGATATTATATTCTTTTTTTTGGTCATCTGTTAGCAAAAGAAATTGATTTTTTTGTGGTGAAAGTGTCCAAAATGATAAACAAAGGTTGTTGCGGTCTGTCCAAGCGTCATTTGGTTTTATGTGTATCATATCCAAAATATTATCGTCATTTACATCTCCAAAAGCATAATCTTCTCTAAATCCTTCAATATAATGCAATTTATCTTGTTGATAATCATATAAAAATAATCCACTAAAACCACAACCTGTTCCCATACACATATATATCCACAAATCGCAAAGCATATATTTTTGGTTATTGAGTGTGATAATTTTTAAAGTTCTATCATTTATTGCAAGATTACCAAGAAGTGAAAGTTCTGTATTTTGAGGGTTTTTAAATTGAATTATTTGATTTTTATCAAATGTTGTATGATTGTATTTATCAAAAATTACGATATAATTAGCATCTATTTTTATACCATCACCATTTGCATTTAGATAAAAATTAAATCTTGATAAACCGTTGGGCATTATTTCTGATTTATCAAAAAAAACATCTTTTTTTTCAATAATTTTTTCTTTGTTTCTGAGGCTATCCATTAGCTTTTTGTAACAAAGTTTGTTATCCTGTTGTTTATTTTGTTGTTTAATTTCCTTTAAACCAAACTTTTTAGATGTTTTTTCAAGAAGTTTTTTTGTGTCATTTCTTTGACTGTTCCAAGAAAATAAAAACATTGTTGAACACGCAAAAAAAATATAAAAAATGTTCATTTTAGGGATTTTGATGAAAGATTTTTAGATAATAAAAATTAAGCCCAAAAAGGAATATATTTTGTATGTTTTTTTGATTTGTTTTCTTCATCTTCCACTTTTATCAGTGTTTCGTTTAGTGTATTTTTAATGATTTTTGAAACCATTGGATAATTTTTCTCTTGTATTTTAAATCTTTCTCTAAGTGTTTGATTTGTCATAGTTTGATTAGTAACATACATCAAACAACAATGTTGATAACACGCTCTTACTTTATCTTTTTTTTCCATTTCTGAAAAATTTTTTTGAGCATATAAAATACTATAAGTTCGCTCCAAATGTTCCCTAAAATCAGGTGCAGGTAGTTGGTACATTTCACACAGATTGATAACTTTATCAATACCGCTACCTTGTTCCTCACAAAAACCTATTCTACGCATAGCAGACGCAATCATTTCATTTCTTGTACCAAAGCCATCTATAAACCTTTGTGTGTCCAAAATGGGAGTGCCTGGATTGCTAATTTCTATTCTATCCTCAAAAATTTCTACTAAGGTACGCATACCTTTTTTGGTAAAATCTTGGTGAATAATAGCATTCATCAACAATTCTCGCACAGCTAATATGGGATACATAGCAATTTCCTCACGAGTTACAAATTCTATGATTTCATTGGAAGGCAAAAGACCTTTAATATAAACCATTATTTTTTCAAAACCATTTGCATAGCCCATTGATTCTGTATAATCTTTTTCTGTTTGTATTTTGCTTTTATCTTTGTATTTTATAATTCTGACAGCTTTTTTTTCTAAATCAAAACTATTTAAGTTTTTTGCAAATAAAAATGCACCCAAATATGTAATATCAAAATGTCCATTATCTCTTTTGATAATTTTTTCAACCAAAAGTTTTTCAATTACGCCTTTTTGTGTGGTAGGATATGGTATTTTGAATAATTTATCAAAAATAAATTGTGTATCCAATAATTCAACAATTTGGGCTTCAGATACGTTTTTTAGTGCAATTTCTTGTTCAAATTCTGAAACAGGTTTTTGCCAAAGTAAGCGTTCTTTTTCAGGGAAATCTTGTAATTTTCGTGTGATACTTCCAACTCTGATGTATTCAATATGACCAAAACTTACAGGTTGATTTATTGAAGATGCAGGAATTTGCAACAATACAATTTTCAGGTTTTCTTTTGTAAAAAATTCGTAAAATCTAAAATCAATACGAGGATTAAGGCGTTGAGCAAGCCAATTTTCTATGGATTCGTTTCCTCTTTTTTGTGTTTTTGGCGAAAAATTTGTTCCCACAATTTCAACAGGATTGTCTTGTATGCCAAAAACCAAGTAACCATAATTTTTTTTATGCAAAGTTGAACCATTGCTAAGGGCTGATATTCTTTCGCCTATCATTTGTTCATCAGTATTATTATGTTTAAATTCTACAAACTCATTTTCACCTTCTTTTATCAGCCTTTCCAAAATTTTGTTTAATTCTTCTTGTGTCATATTTAAAGTAAATTTTATACATCAGAAATTATTTATTACTCATTTCTTACCACTAAAAAGGCTATTTCATTTACCATTTACCATTCAACATTTACCATTAAAAAAGCCCTTTATTTTTGTTATAAGTGAGTTTTAGATGATTATATGCTTTTTCGGTTGCCTCACGACCACGAGAAGTGCGTTGCATAAATCCTTCTTTTATCAAAAAAGGCTCATAAACTTCTTCAATAGTTTCAGCTTCTTCACCGCAAGCGGTTGCAAGCGTAGTAATGCCCACAGGACCTCCTTTAAATTTCTCAATAATAGTGCTAAGAATACGATTATCCATTTCATCAAGTCCATACGCATCTACTTCTAAGGCTTGTAAAGACATTTGAGCAATTTCCAAACTAATATTTCCACCACCTTTTATTTGAGCAAAATCTCTTGTTCTACGCAAAAGATTATTTGCAATACGAGGCGTTCCTCTACTCCTACGTGCAATCTCAATCGCACCTTCTTCTGTGATAGGTGTATTCAAAATACTTGCAGAACGAATGACAATTTTGGTTAGTAATTCTGTATCATAATATTCCAAACGTGTATTTATCCCAAATCTTGCCCTAAGCGGTGCAGTCAAAAGCCCTGAACGTGTGGTTGCTCCTATCAGCGTAAAAGGACTTAATGCAATCTGAATTGTGCGTGCATTAGGCCCTGAATCAATCATAATATCAATCTTATAATCTTCCATTGCAGAATAAAGATATTCTTCCACAACAGGATTAAGTCGGTGAATTTCATCAATAAAAAGTACATCTTTCTCGCCCAAACTCGTCAATAAACCTGCCAAATCACTTGGTTTGTCCAAAACAGGACCAGAAGTAATTTTGATATTTGCACCAAGTTCGTTAGCAATAATATTAGAAAGTGTAGTTTTGCCCAAGCCAGGAGGCCCGTGCAGTAAAACGTGGTCTAATGCCTCACCTCTTTGTAAAGTAGCTTGCACAAATATTTTTAGGTTTTCAACGATTTTTTCTTGTCCTGTAAAATCTTCAAATTTAAGGGGTCTTAATGCTCTTTCTATTGCTTTTTCGCCTTCGGAAAGCGTGGTATTGTCGCCTTTGAGATATTCTTTCATATATAAAAAGTGGTCAGGGGTCAGTAATCAGGTATCAGTAAAAAGTAATCAGGGGTCAGTAAAAGGGAATATTTTAATTGATGTTTAGATAAATATATTTTTCTTATTTTTTTACAAAAATAACACAAAAAGTTATCATTTAGAAATTAAAATAAAGTTTTATAATTTTTAAAAAATAGTCAAACCTTCGTAAAAATTTGATTTTTATTGTGGTATTTTTGTGATTGTGAAAGTATTTTTTTACATCAATAACAAGTAAAAAACTTCATAATTAATAATAAAAAATAAAAATAGATATGTTAGAATTGCCTTTTTCTAAAATCCTTAAAAGTATGGTTTTAAGTAATTTTTTGTTTATTTTATTAACAATGATTAAACTTCAAAACTTTGAATTTTTAAACCATTTGTTCTCTTTTGGTATTATTTATATATCATTTTTTATACTTATACCATTATTTTTAATAAGTTTTATTTCTGCGATTATTTTAAATTATATTTTTAAAATTGAAAATACAGCAATTATTTTATTGGTTTGTGTTTCATTTTTATGTTTAGAATTTTTAGTCTTTGATTTTATAACTTCTCAAAAAACAATAAACTATAATGAATTTAATGCAGACGCAGTTTTAAAACCTTTATCCACAATAATTGTATTCACAATGATTATATTTTTGCCTCCAATCTTTCAAATTCGCTCTGAAACCAAATAACAT
>JAAFIN010000068.1 GCA_013297825.1 Cytophagales bacterium | reverse complement strand
TATGTGGGGCATCAATTACCTTCAAAATGAACATAAAATCTCTCCAAAAAGTTGAATTAAAGATGTCAGGAATCAGGTGTCAAGAATCAGGTGTCAAAAATCAAATGTTAAAATCATAGATTGTTTTGGTGATTTTTCAAAATATTTTGGTCAGACCTCCGTAAACTACGGTACAGACCAAAATTTTTGAAAAATATTGCGAAATATTCATTTTAAAGCACTTTTTTAATTATTCTAATTTTTATATGGTAATAAAAAATTTTTAATTAAAATCCTGCTAATCCTTAAATCCTGTAAATCCTGCTCTTATTTGGCTGTTTCATTTATCATTATTTCCAAATTTTTGCTTTTTTTGCCCCAAAATTCAATAAAAATAAATTCGCACAAGCCCACAAAGCACAATATAAAGCAGTTGTATATTCGCCAAATAACATTTTGCCAAAGAAAAACAATAAACTATACGCCAACATTGTAGCTGAAATTGTAGCCAAAAACACATACAAAAGTCGGTTTTTTGGGTTGTTTTTTGTGTTAATTTCTGGATTATTTTTTTCAAAATTTTCTTTAAAATTCCCCCAAAAACCTTCTGGTTGAACCCTTTTATAAAAAAATTCTAATTGTTCTCTATTTGTTGGAGGTGTAAGATACATAACCAAAACCCACACAAAAGTTGTAAGTCCAAGTGTAAAGAAAAAACTATTTGGAAATTCTAAACCCAAATAAAATTTTGAAATTGCATAAAAAACCAGAGGTGCAAGTGTTGCACTTATTTCTGACCACGCATTTATTCGCCACCAATACCAACGCAATATCAACACCGCACCAAGCCCTGCACCTGCTTCTATCATAAACTCAAATGCACTTGTGAGTGTTTGAATTTGGGTCGTAACGCCCCACGAAATCAACATCAACAACGCAGTACAAACTCTTGACGCAAAAACAAGCTGTTTGGAAGACGCATCAGGCACAAAAAACCTTTGGTAAAAATCATTTATCAAATAACTTGCTCCCCAATTTAATTGCGTAGAAATCGTACTCATATACGCAGCGAGAAATGATGCCAACAACAAACCACGCAAACCTTCGGGCAAAAAATCCTTCATAGCTCGCACATAACCGAGTTTTTTGTCTGCATCAGGCAATTCAGGATACAACATTATACTTGCCAATGCCACCAAAATCCAAGGCAGAGGACGAAGTACATAATGTGCCATTTGAAACAATAAAGTTGCTTTTACTGCGTCCCCTTCGGTTTTTACGCTCATCATACGTTGGGCAATGTAACCACCGCCACCAGGTTCAGAGCCAGGATACCAACTCGCCCACCATTGAAAACCAATATACGCCAAAAATGTCCCCAAACTTATACTAAATACTTTTGAGGCATTTTCTATATTATTAAAATTAAGATTTGGAAGAAAATTAAACATTTCAGCAGGAATATTTTTTTGAAGTCCTGCAATTCCACCCACTTTTTCACTACCAACCACCACAAAAGCCAAAATAATCGTGCCACCCATTGCCACAATAAACTGCAAAAAATCTGTCATTGCAACGCCCAAAAGCCCAGAAAGCCCAGAATAAAACGCCACAAAAAGCATTGCCAAACCAATATATAACAAAACTTCATTATCAGAAACGCCAAAAAATACTTTTATCAACGCACCCAAAGCAACATTTACCCACGCAATAATCACAGAATTAAGAAAAATTCCTAAATAAATTGCCTTAAAACCTCTCAAAAATTTTGCTTCTTCGCCTGAATAACGCAATTCTATAAGCTCCAAATCAGTGATAATTTCAGCCCTTCGCCAAAGATGTGCAAAAAAAAACGTTGCAACCATTCCTCCAAAAATGCCATTCCACCACACCCAGTTTCCACTAATGCCATTTTTTGCGACCAATTCAGTAACCAAAAGCGGTGTATCTGCTGCGAAAGTCGTTGCGACCATTGATGTACCTGCGAGCCACCAAGGGAGATTTCGCCCACCTAAAAAAAAATTTTTGGTATTTTCGCCTCCTTGTTTGGCAAACAATGTGCCTATCCAAAGTGATACTCCCAAAAATAAAAATATAATGCTGATGTCAATAAAAGTTAAAACCATTGTAATTAGGAATGGGAAATTAGGAATTAGGAATGAAAAATTAAGAATTAATCAGTCTTTGTGTCATTCTGTAAGAATCTGGCTGTTTGGCTGTTCTATGCAGAAAATAGCCACGTTCCTAAGAAATAATAAAGTCGTTTTTTTTTATAAAAATTATTAGAGAATCAAAAAAAATCTTTCAAAAATATACCTTACACTTTATATTTTTGTACTTTTATTTATTTTTTTCAAAAAAAATCTTAAAATTAAAATTTTAAAGCTAACTTTCCTTTATCTTTGCAACAAATCAAAAAATTATCTATCAAAACAAAAAACACAACAAATAAATTCGCATACATTTTTACGCTATTTTTTAAACTATTCAAAACAAACAAGTTTTTCTTGTTTTAATTTCTAAAAAAATCGTATGAAAAAAATAATAATCTCATTTTTCGTATGTATTTGTTTTGCATTACATACCCAAAAATCTTTTGCACAAGTTGAAAATGGTAATAAATTTCAAAATGGCAAAGTTATCAATGTGCCAGCTAATAAAACTGATACAGTTGGCAAAAAAACTGATTTCAAAAACACAAATATAGATGGTGCTGTCCAAAAAGATACCACAAAAAAAATTATAAATACTACCCAAAAAGTAGAACAAGAAGGAAAAGCTGATGCAGGACATTTTAGGTTTTATAAACCAATGCACTTGCTTTCACGTGATACACTCGCCAAAGGCGTAGGAGAATTGCAGGTTGTAAAAATATCAGAAGAACTAAAAATTGATTGCGTTTGGGTAAAATCCGCAGAATATTATTCTGTTTGGGATTCTAAAAACATAAATCCTTATAATTGGGACGCAAAACGACTTTATGACCGCCTCAAAGATACTATTAACATCAAACTTTTTAATAAAGAAATTGGGGAATCTTGGGCAATGCCTTTGGAAACTACTTTGCAAACTTCTGCTTTTGGGCCTCGTTGGGGAAGTTTTCACTCTGGAATTGATTTGAATTTGCAACACGGTACGCCTGTTTATTCATTTTTGATTATGATAAAAATCAAAAACTTAAAAGTCATCAGGATTTTAGGCTTTTTACAATACCTACCAAGAAAAGCGGAAGTATAATCCAAATTCCACTTAAAAATCTTGCAGTTTGTTCGCACACACATCTTGCTTGCGTGGATTTATTGGGCGAAAGTGCTAAAATAAAAGGTGTAACAGAAAGTAGTTTTTTGGCGGAGGAATTTTGGCAAAAACAATTTAATGATAAAAAAATTGTTGAAATTGGCAAAAATGGTGTTTTTAATGCTGAACTTATTTTAAAAATCAATCCACAAATAATTCTCACAAGTAATTTTGATTTGAGTGCAACCGACAAAAATGTTGCTAACCTCATTCAGGCAGGCGTGCAGTTTGTGCCAAACCTTGAATGGCTTGAAAATCACCCACTTGGTAGGGCTGAATGGATTAAAGTTTTTGGATATTTATTGGGAAAAGAAAAAGAAGCAAATGAAATTTTTGAGAAAATTGAAAAAAATTACCTCAAATACAAAGAAATTGCCCACAAAAAAATCACAGAAAATCCTACAAAAAAACCATCTGTTATGATGGGATTGCCTTATCAAGGCGTTTGGTATGTAGCAGGAGGGCAAAGTTTTATGGGGCAATTTTTGCGTGATGCAGGTGCCTCTTATCATTGGGAAAATGACACCCAAACCGCAAGCCTCGCACTTAATTTTGAAAAAATTTATGAGCCACTTAGCAAAGCAGATTTTTGGATAAATGTAGGAATGATGACTGACCGCAAAAGTGTATTTGATAGCGATTTACGTCTTTCAAAATTACCAAATGCCTCCAAAATTCAGATTTTTAACCCAAAACAAAATCCAAAAGGTGGAAGTGTTTATCTCACAAGAGGCGTGATAGAACCTGACAAAGTTTTAAAAGATTTTGTAAAAATGTTTCACCCTGAACTTACAAAAGATTTGGAATTTACGTATTATAAAGAATTGAGATAGTTTCAAAGGTTCAAAAGCTCAAAGGTTCAAAAGCTCAAAAGGCTCAAAAGGCTCAAAGGCTTAAAAGGTTCAAAATACTCAAAGGCTCAAAAGGCTCAAAGGTTAAATTTTGAGCTTTTTGAACCTTATATTTTTTGAACCTTTTGAACCTTGAACTTTTACGCCATTTTATCAAAAACTTCCATTACTTCTTTTACTTTTTGGCGTGAAGTTTCCAAAAGTGCTTTTTCGTCAGCATTTAGTTGAAGTTCAATGATGCGTTCTACACCATTTTTACCTAATACAACAGGAACACCCAAATAACAATCTTTGATGCCATATTCGCCTTCCAAACCAATACAAACAGGGAAAATGCGTTTTTGGTCTTTTACAATAGCTTCCACCATTTGAGCAGCAGCAGAACCTGGTGCATACCACGCAGAAGTTCCCATAAGTTTTACCAATTCACCACCACCATTGATAGTACGATTAACGATAGCATCAAGTTTATCTTTTTCTATAAGTTCAGTTACAGGAATACCGCCCACTGTGGTATAACGAGGAAGTGGCACCATTGTATCACCGTGTCCTCCCAAAAGCATTGCTTGAATGTCTTTTGGCGAAATATTCAATGCTTCTGCCAAAAATGCACGATAACGAGCTGTGTCCAAAATACCAGCCATACCCAATACTTTGGTACGTGGGAATTTGGAAGTAACACTTGCTACGTAAGTCATTACGTCCAAAGGATTAGAAACCACAATAAGAATTGCATTAGGCGAATATTGAGCAATTTGTTCTGTAACGCTTTTTACGATATTAGCGTTAGTAGCGATAAGGTCATCTCTGGTCATACCTGGTTTGCGAGGCAAACCTGATGTAATCACAACCACATCAGAATTAGCAGTTTTGCTATAATCGTTGGTAGAGCCAATAGTACGACTGTCATAAAGGTCAATAGGAGCTTTTTGCCAAATATCAAGGGCTTTACCTTCTGCTACGCCTTCTTTTATATCAAGTAATACAATTTCGTTGGCTACTTCTCTATAAGCCAATACATCTGCACAGGTTGCACCCACGTTGCCTGCACCTACTACGGTTATTTTCATTTTATTTTATTTGGATTTTTAATATTTTAGTAAAAAAATTTTGTTACAAATTTATTTAAAAATAATCAAAGTTCAAAAGTTTAAAGTTCAAAAGTTCAAAGGTATTTTTTGAACTTTTTGAACCTTGAATTTTTTTGAGCTTTTTGAGCTTGAATTTTCTAATACAAAAAATCAATATTTTCTTCTTTTATATCAAAATCATCAAGTTCTTCAAATTGTTGCCAAAAATCCACATTAGGCAATGGTGCAAGCACAACGATTTTTTCTTGTTTTATAGGGTGAATAAAAAATACCCTTCTTGCGTGCAGGTGTATGCGTCCATCAGCGTTGGGGTGTTTGTAGCCATATTTTACATCACCACGAATAGGACAACCCATAGAAGCAAGTTGGACACGTATTTGGTGCGGTCTGCCTGTGAGTGGATAAATTTCTATCAAATGGTGTTCATTCAAATAGCCCATATAACGATATGAAAGTTCAGCTTTTTGGCTACCTTCTACCTCATAATCATACGCAGTAACAATATTTTTTTTCTCGTCTTTTATAAGCCAATGCACGAGTCGTCCTGTTTTATTTTCTGGTTTTCTTTTGGTAATAGCCCAATATGTTTTTTGGATTTTGCGTGTTCTAAAAAGTTGGGTCATACGTTCCAATGCCTTAGAAGTGCGTGTAAGTATCACCAAACCACTTACAGGTCTGTCCAAACGGTGTGGAATACCCAAAAATACATCACCAGGTTTGTCATATTTTTCTTTAATATATTCTTTGGCATAGTCGCCAAGCGTCATATCACCTGTATAATCGCCTTGTGTAAGCAATCCAGAGGGTTTATTGACAATAAGGAGATGATTATCCTCGTACAAAACATCAAAAGGATACATAAATAATTATGAATTATAAATTAGGAATTAGGAATTGAACAGCCTTTTTTAAATAAAAAATTATAAAAAAGCCTTTTCCTTTTTTTATTTTAAAATATTATTTTATTTTTTAATGAAAAACAAAAAAATATTATAATAATACAGTATAAAATTATAAATTTTGAAATATTATTTCTTGTTAATTTTTGCAAAATTAGTATTTTTTTTTAATTTTGTAATGGACAAAATCTAAAAAATTCATATAAAAATCTAAAAAGATTTTTTTTATGCCAAAAGAAATTTCAAACAATTTGTTTTTACAAAAATTTATATGTTATTTAGGCTCAATTTTTTTTTATAAAACTTTGTTTTTTAATTTTCTTTTTAAATTTTTTTTTGAAAAATACTTTGAAAAAAGCATTATATTTTTTTATCTTTTTTGTAATTTTTTTTGCAAAAAATCCAATTTTCGCCCAAAAAAATTTACAGATTTTTGCCAAAGACCCACAAAATCAACCTGTTCGTAACCTAAAAATTATCATAAATGGCAAACAAAGTATCACAACAGGCTCACAAGGCGAAAATAGTATCAAAATTTTTAGAGAAGGCAAAATCCAAACAGTAAGATTTGAAAGCAATAATTGGGCATTGTTGGATTGGGAATTTACACCGCCTAATAAATTATTTGTGCGTGCAGAAAAATCATTTTTGCTCAAAGGAAAATTACTCACGCCCCAAAATATCCCTGTTCCAGAAGCAAATATTTGGCTAACAAATGTGCGTGGAATGTCGCCTGTTGTTACCAACGAACAAGGTTTTTTTACGCTTTCATTGCCTCAATCATTAGAACAAAAATTTAAAAATTTTAAAGAAACTTTCAAAAACACAACAGAAAATATACAGTTTTTTGAAGAAAAAATACTTGTTTTTTCACCTGAAAAATTGGGCGGATTGGCTACTGCTATATTACAAGACAACAAAAAACTTCAGAAAAAAGTCAATGATTCAATATTTTATTTTGTATTATCTGAAATTGTATTGAAAAATGAAAAACTCAAAGGTAATGTTGATGACCAATCTGACGACCAAAATCTGCTTAGTGTGGAAGAAAAAAAACAAATGATGGGTGCAGAAAAACAATACCTTACATTGGAAAAACAAAACTTGGAAAGGCAAAAAAATGTGCTTACTGAACGCCTCAAACGTGATATTCCTGCACAAACCAAAAAACTTGTGGAAATTGAATTGGAAAAAATTGAAAAAAGATTGAATGATAACAAAAAAAGCCTTGCTATCACACAAGAAAAAAATGATAATGCAATAAATGAATTGATGGAAATTGTGTCAGAATCCGAAAAAAATCACGAAAAAACACAAGCAGAACTTTCAGAAACCAAAACCCAAAAAGATAACGCAGAAAATGCACACCAAACTGCCCAAATAACATTGATATTTGTGGGAATTGGACTTGTCATTCTATTGATTTTTTTATGGATTATGATTTCCACCTTAAAAAAAATAAAACACCAACGCCAAAAACTCGCTGAACAAGTAGAAGAAATACGCACTACAAACAGCATTTTGAAAAAATCTGCTGATATTTTGGACAAAAAAAACCAAGAAATTTTTGCACAAAAAGATGAATTAGAAAAATCCAATGAAAAAATAATGGATAGTATTCGCTACGCACTCACTATCCAACAAGCAATTTTACCACAAAGAAATACCATACAACATTATCTAAAAGATGATATGCTTTGGTATCAGCCACGTGATATAGTTTCGGGAGATTTTTATTGGTTTTCACAAGTAAATGAATACTTGTTTTTTGCGGTGGCTGACTGCACAGGACACGGTATTCCTGGTGCGTTTATGACGGTTATGGCAAATACATTGTTAAACCAAATCGTAAATGAAAATGAAGAAACACAACCAAATAAAATTTTGAGCCTTCTACACCAAAAAATCCAAAATAATCTTAATGCACAAAGTGATAGAGATGGTGATGGATTGGATATAGGAATTGTACGCATTGATACCCAAAACAAAAAAGCCTTGTATGGTGGTGCAAAAGTACCTTTGTATTGCTTTTTGGATAATCATTGCACAATGTTTAAAGCAACAAATTTTTCTATTGGAAGCACATTAAGAACCGAAAAACCAATAGAAGAACACGAAATAACACTCACAGGCAACGAGATTTTTTATATGATGAGTGATGGCTGGCAAGACCAACTTGGCGGTGATACGTTGCCTCGTAGGAAATTTATGAAAACCAAAGTAATGGAACTTCTACAAAGTTATCATCATTTGCCTTTTGAAGAACAAAAAGAAATTTATGCAAAATCATTCCAAAATTGGAAACATCACAACGACCAAACTGATGATGTCTTGCTTTGGGGAATAAGCCTCAAATAATTATGAATGTTAAATGATAAATTATCAATGAAATAGCCAATACAAAAGCTCAAAGTTTAATTTCATAAATCCTGAATTATCCAAAAAATCTTAAAATCTTGGTTATTTTTTGGTAAGAATATTGCAATAAAACATATTTTAAGAAACATATCTAATAAAAGTAGTTAATTTTTCATAAATCTTGTATTTTGGCTGTTTTGCATTTTGTACTTGCACCTGATACCTTGCTACTTGCACCTTAGAATGACACCTATTTTTGAATTTTTTTCATAAAAATATTATGGCAAATGACCTCATAAATGACATATCCACCAAAAACCATATAAAAACCAAATTTCAAATAACTGATAAAGACAAAAAACCTGTTTATTTTACCGCAGTACGATTATTTGCCCAACAAAAAACTTGGCGTTATCAACTTTATTCTTATATTTATCGTACAAAGCATTTTTCTATACTTTTATTGAGTTTGATTACATTGGGGAGTTTGGCGGTTGTATTGCAAACAGTTGAAGAACTCAAAAAAGATTATGACCCAGCTTTTAAATTTGTAGAATGGACAATCACAATTCTTTTTACCATAGAATATTTTGCAAGAATTGCATCTGCACCCTCTGCAAGGAGATATGTGAAAAGTAAATTGGGTATTTTGGATTTTATTGCGATTTTCCCCTATTATTTAGAAACATTTGGTTGGTTAAGTATCAATTTTTTTATGGTCATAAGGCTTGTAAGGCTTTTTAAATTGATAAAACTTTTTAATAAAGCAGAATATTCACTTTATACCAGAGAAATAAAAGTGCTTTTGGGTGCAGTGCGTAATAGTTGGCGAAAAATCTCTATTTTTTTGGTAACTGTCCTTGTTTCTGTAACCATTTTGGGGGCTTTGATGTATGTGCTTGAAGGCAAACAAAATGGCTTTACGAGTATCCCAAAAGGTATTTATTGGGCAATCGTTACCATAACAACGGTAGGATATGGTGATGTAACCCCCAAAACATTTGTGGGACAAATGATTGCTTCTGCGTTGATGCTTACAGGTTTTAGTATAATCGTTGTTTTTACAAGTATTGTAGGGGCTGAAATTTACACAGAAAATAGTGGCGTAAAAACAGTTACAAAAGTAGAAAAATCTTGTTTGGATTGTGGATTAGAAGAACACGAGCCTGATTCTAAATATTGCAAACAATGTGGAAGTAGGTTATGGGAATTATAAAAATTCTTGATTTTTTATAAAAAAACCTTATCAAAATTTTAAAAACTTTGATGAGGTTTTTTTAATTTTTTTCAAAAAAAGTTTTTCAATAAAAAGAAAAGCGTATTTTTGAAGAATTTAAAAAATTTCAAATATTTTTGTGAAATTTGAGTTTAAAAATTAGATTTAAAATTTAATATTTTCATAAAAAATTTTAATTAAAAAAATTAAAAACAACGCTAAAAATTTATTAAATACCAAATGAAAAAAATCTTTATTTCGCTTTTTTTATGGGCAAATATTTTTGTCCAAACCACAATTTTTGCCCAAACAGAAGAAAAAGACCCTCGCACACTTGGCGAACACCCCAACGTCATCAATGGAATTGCAATGACTAACAACGCTCTCCAACTTGTAAGTGCAAGCACCGACGAAACCGCTATCCTTTGGACAGTTGCCACCAAAAAAGGCGAAAAACCATTTAAAGGACACACAGGAGCAGTAAATTGTGTGGCATTTAGTTATGCTGGTGATATGGTTGCAACAGGTAGTGATGACAAAACCGCAATTCTTTGGAATACCAAAGGAAAAGCACTTTTTACACTCAAAGGACACGCTTCGCCTATACTTTCTATCACATTTAGCAATGATGGAAAACAAGTTGTAACTGCAAGTGCAGACAAAATTATCAGATTTTGGGACATCAAAACAGGAAAACCTGTGCGTAGCCACAAAGCTCACGATGATGTAATTAACGCTATTACTTACAGCCCTGACGGAAAAATAATCGCAACTGCATCTGTCAAAGAAATAAAACTTTGGGACGCTGTAAGCCTCAAACTCATCAGAACCCTCAAAGATGCTAATACTGAGCCTTATTGGTCATTAGCTTTCACAAAAGATGGCAAAACCCTTGCAAGTGGTAGCGGTTTGCGTGGTGGTGATGGCACTAATAGCCTCAAACTTTGGAAAGTCCTAACAGGTGAAGTTATCAAAACCATTGAAGGACACAAAGACGCTGTAAATACGGTTATTTTTACGACTGATAGCAAATTCCTTATAAGTGGAGGTGAAGACAACGCCCTTAAAGTATGGAACAGCACCACAGGCGAACTCGTAAAAGACCTCGCAGGACACACAAATCCTGTTCGCAGTGTGGTAGTAAGCAAAGATGGAAAAACCATTGCAACTGCAGGTTTTGACAAAAAAATATTCCTTTGGAAAGCAGAATTTTAATTTTTTAAGGTGTCAGGAAAAGGGTATCAGGTGTCAGCAATTAACCTTGCCTTTATTTCTGACATCTTTCTCCTGATACCTGACACCTTAAACTTTAAACCTTGAACTTTTGGAACTTTTTTATAAAGAATTAGGGCAAACAAATAGCCCAAAATTGGTAATTCTGCACGGATTATTGGGGTCATCTGATAATTGGCTGACCATTTCCAAGCAAATTGCTGAAAAATATCACGTTTTTTTGATTGACCAACGAAATCACGGACAATCACCACACGCAGAGGATTGGAATTATGAGGTAATGGTGCAGGATTTATGGGAATTTTTTGAAAAAACTTTTACATTTTCCCAAAATATCAAAATAAATCTCATTGGTCACTCAATGGGCGGAAAAACTGCAATGCTTTTTGCTGGAAAATACCCTGATTTGGTGGAAAAATTGATAATTGTGGATATTTCGCCACGATATTATCCACCACATCACCAAAGTATTCTTGATGCAATGCAGTCTTTGGATTTAAAAAACATTCCTTCACGCAAAGATGCTGAATTACACTTTGAAAATGCTGGTTTGGACGTTGGAACAAGGCAATTTATCTTAAAAAATCTCTATCGCACTCCTGAAAATATCTGGATTTGGCGTGTAAATCTTCCTGTTATTGCCAAAAAAATAGAAAATGTAGGTGAAGCTTTGCCTGAAAATATGTTTTTTTTAGGGAAAACTTTGTTTATAAAAGGCGAAAAATCAAATTATATTCAAGAAAGCGACCATTCTCTCATAAAAACTCATTTTCCTAATGCTAAAATTGTTACAATACCGCAAGCTGGGCATTGGGTTCATGCAGAAAAACCACAGGAAACGCTTCTAATGATAAATGATGAATTATAAATGATGAATGGAACAGCCAAAGTCTGAATCAGGATTTAGAGGATTTTAGGATTAACAGGATTAAACAGCCATTTTTTTAATTTTTTGAACCTTGAACTTTGAACTTTGAACTTTTGAACTTTGAACTTTGAACTTTTGAACTTTGAACTTTGAACTTTTGAACTTTGAACTTTGAACTTTTGAACTTTGAACTTTTGAACTTTTGAACTTTGAACCTTGAACCTTGAACTTTTGAGCCTTTGAACTTTTGAACCTTGAACTTTTGAACTTTTGAACCTTGAACTTTTAAACCTTGAACTTTTGAACTTTTGAACCTTAAACTTTAAACTTTGAACTTTTAATGATAAGTAGCGAAAAAAACAATAATTTAGTATATCAAAGTGATTTGATAAGCAGAGATTTGAGTTGGCTCAAATTCAACTGGCGTGTATTAGACCAAGCAAGGTCAGCAGAAAGGTCAATATTTGACAGATTAAAATTTCTTGCTATTACTGCCTCCAATCTTGATGAATTTTTTATGATAAGGGTGGGAAGCCTTTACAATTATATAGATTATGACAAAGACCGCATAGATTATTCTGGTTTGCGTGCAAAGCCCTTTTGCCAAATGCTTTTGGGTGAAACACAGCATTTTTTTAACCAACAAAATAAAGTTTTTTTTAAAGATTTAAAACCACTTTTTGAAGAAAATGATTTTGATATTGTTAAGTTTTTAGACCTTGACGAACAGGAAAAAGAAGATGCCTTAGAGTATTTTAACAAAATGATTTTTCCTGCTTTGACCCCAATGGGTTATGACAATTATCGCCCTTTTCCTAATTTGATGAACAAATTATTGATTTTTGGGGTCGTAACACGTTCTAAAACCGTAGGCATTAACAAAGAAGAAAAAAAAATATCTTTTATTCAAATTCCTGCCAATATCAAACGTTTTTATGAAGTACAACGCAAGGACAAAATACTTTTTCTACCAATAGAAGAAATTATTGTCCGCAAAATGGACAAGTTTTTTAAAAATATTGAAGTAATTTCTATTGATTTATTCAGAATTACCCGAAATGGTGATTTTACCTTAGAAGAAAGTGATGATTTGGAAGATGAATTTATCAATGAAATCAAACAAAAGGTAAAAACCCGCAAAATGGGAAGGGTTATTAGGATTGAAATTGAGCCTAATTATTCTGAATTTATGATGAAAATTCTTAAAAAAAGATGGAATATTGAAGAAGAAAATATTTTTGTAACAGAAAATTTATTAGATTTTAATTGCCTTTCCCAAATATTTGCACACCAAGAATTTCAGGATTCTGTGTCCATTCCCCCGCCTGCGGTTTTGCCTTTTGGAATGAATGACATTGAAGCTAATTTATTTGATTTGCTCAAACAAAGAGATATTTTATTACATCAACCTTATAATTCTTTTGAACCACTTTTGAGGCTTTTGGAGGAATCCGCAGAAGACCCTGACGTGCTTGCTATTAAAATTACCATTTATCGCCTTGCCAAAAAATCACGTATTACAAATGCTTTGTTAAAAGCAGTAGAAAATGGTAAAAATGTGTCAGTTTTATTTGAATTAAAGGCACGTTTTGATGAAGAAAACAACATCAGAGAAGCAGAAAGATTGCAACGTGCTGGTTGTTTTGTAGTTCATGGCATTTCTAAGTACAAAACGCATACAAAAATGATGATGATTGTCCGCAAAGAGGAGGACAGTGTGGTGCGTTATGTGCATATTTCAAGCGGAAATTACAACGAAAATACCGCCAAACTTTATACAGATTTGAGTTTATTAACCACAAATGAAGTATATGCCAATGACGTTTCTGACTTTTTTAATGCCATTACAGGACATTCAGAGCCTACACGTTACAAAAATCTTATCACAGCTCCACGTGATATGCGTAATTCGTTGGTTAATCTTATTCGCAATGAAGCAGAACACGCAAAAGCAGGCTTAAAAAGTGGAATTATCATCAAAATAAATTCTTTGGAAGACCAAATTGTCATAGAAGAACTTTATAAGGCTTCGCAAGCAGGCGTAAAAATTGAGTTGATTGTAAGAGGAATTTGTTGTTTGCGTCCTCAAAGGGCAGGATTGAGCGAAAATATACGTGTGAGGTCTATTGTGGGGGATTTTTTGGAGCATATGCGAATTTTTTATTTTCAAAATGAAGAAAATCCACGCATATATGTAGGCAGTGCGGATATGATGGTAAGAAGTTTTGACAAAAGAATTGAATCGCTTTTTATGATAATGACCGATTACCTAAAACGCCAACTAAAAAACATTCTTAGTCTTAATCTCAAAGACAACAGCAATGCGTATATGATGCACGAAGACGGTTTTTATCACAAAATCCTTCCACAAGAAAACGAAAAACCTATAAATGTTCATCAGTCATTTTTTGGATTTTATGCCAAATTAAGAGAAGATATTCAAGATGTGAAGTTGTTTTAAATTTTATCAAAAAAAGAAAAAAAATCTGTGAAAATCTGTGTTAGAAATATGTAAATTTTAATGTGGGTGTGTTTGATGATTCACAGGCATAAATGCCTGTGCTATACATAAAAAAAAAAAATCCGTGAAAATCTGTGTTAATCCGTAAAATCCGTGTTCCAAACTATCCATTTTATTTTTCACTCATTCCTTAATCTGTAAAATCTGTGTTCCAAATCTGTTATTTTATTTTTCATTCCTAAAAAAATGTTCTCAAAAATATTCCCTGAAAGTATTTATCAAAAAGGTTTTCATCAAATAGATTTATCTGCACAAAATCCTGATGCAGTTGCCCTGAATTTACAAGATTTACACACTTGTAACGCTTATATTGAAAAACTTTGCAATGGAAAAATAGGTATTGGTGGTTATGGTGAAAAAAGGGTTTGGTATGCCCAAAGTAATATTTTTAGGAATGAAAATGAAGCCCGCAACATTCATCTTGGCGTGGATATTTGGGCAGAAGCAGGCACACCAATTTATAATTTTTGGGAGGGAAAAATACATAGTTTTGCTTATAATGAAGGTTTTGGAAATTATGGCGGAACAATTATATTAGAATATGAAATAAAAGATTTTTTTGAAAATAATACAAATAATAATACAAAAAATAATAATATTGATAATTTTTTTGTATTATATGGGCATTTATCCAAAAAAAGTTTGGAAAATATCCAAGAAAACCAAATAATACAAAAAGGTACAGAAATCGCAAAATTAGGCAATCCTTCCGAAAATGGTGGTTGGTCGCCTCATCTTCATATCCAAATTATCAAAGATATGCAGGGAAAAAAAGGCGATTTTATAGGTGTTTGTTATGAAAAAGACAAAGATTTTTACTTAAATTTGTGTCCTAATCCAACGGATTTAATTATGAATTAGGAATTAAGAATTAGGAATTAAGAATTAAGAATTAGGAATTAAGAATTAAGAATTAAGAATTAAGAATGAAACAGCCAAAAACCTTTTTGAGCAGGATTTTCAGGATTAAAGGATTAGCAGGATTAAACAGCCATTTTTTTAAATTTGAACCTTTAACTTTGAACTTTTGAACCTTAAACTTTGAACTTTGAACTTTGAACTTTGAACTTTGAACTTTGAACCTTAAACTTTGAACTTTTGAACCTTGAACCTTAAACTTTTGAACTTTGAACCTTGAACTTTTGAACCTTGAACCTTAAACTTTTGAACCATTATGATAATAGACCCTTCACTCAAAACACAAATATCACTTTATCCACAAGAAGAAAAAGCATTGCAATATGTGAATTTTCAAAAACTTGTGATTGGTATTCCAAAAGAAAATACCAACCAAGAAAAACGTGTTCCTTTGCGTCCTGAAGCTGTTCAAATATTGGTGCAAGCAGGACACGAGGTACTTGTGGAAACTGATGCTGGTGCGATGGCTCAATTTGATGACCACGCATACAGCGAAGCTGGTGCAACCATTGTTCATTCACACGAGGACGCATTTAAGGCTGATATTTTACTAAAAGTAGAACCGCCAACTTTGGCAGAAATTGAAGCAATGAAACAAGGCAAAACACTTATTTCTGCCCTCAAAATGGCTACACTTTCGCCTGATTATCTCAAAGCTCTTTTGAAAAAGAAACTTACTGCCATTGCTTACGAATTGATTGAAGATAAAATTGGCGGTATTCCTGTAATGCGTGCAATGAGCGAAATAGCTGGAAGTACGGTTATGTTGATTGCTGCGGAATATTTAAGTAGCACCGCAGGTGGGAGAGGAATTATTTTGGGTGGTGTAACAGGTGTGCCTCCTACACGTGTGGTTGTGTTGGGTGCTGGTACTGTGGGCGAATATGCCACACGCACCGCAATAGGTTTGGGTGCAAATGTAAAGGTTTTTGACCAACATATTTACAAACTTCGTCGCCTCAAACAAATGATTGGACACGATTTATATACTTCTACATTTGATAATAATTCAATGATTGAAGCCCTCACAAGGGCTGATGTAGTAATCGCAGGTGTAAGGTCTGAAAAAGGTGGAAGAAGTCCAATGGTTGTTACAGAGGATATGGTGATGCAAATGCGACCAAATTCTATTATTATTGATGTAAGTATTGACCAAGGTGGTTGTGTAGAAACTTCTGAAATGACAACTATCCAAAATCCTGTTTTTAAAAAACACGGTGTAATTCATTATTGCGTGCCTAATATTGCCTCACGTGTTGCCCAAACATCAAGCACTGCATTAAGCAATATTTTTACGGGTTATTTGAAAAATACAGGTTTATTGGGTGGAATTGATGAAATGATTTTCCAAAATACGTGGTTTATGCGTGGCGTATATGCTTATAATGGAAGCCTTAGTAACGAACATATTGCCAAAAAATTTAATATGCAAAGCAATGATTTAAACCTTTTGAGGGCAATGAGGCAATAAAAGTTCAAGGTTCAAAAGTTCAAGGTTCAAAAGTTTAAAGGTTCAAAAGTTCAAGGTTCAAAAGTTTAAAGGTTCAAAAGTTCAAGGTTCAAAAGTTCAAGGTTCAAAAGTTTAAAGGTTCAAAAGTTCAAGGTTCAAAAGTTTAAAGGTTCAAAAGTTCAAGGTTCAAAAGTTCAAGGTTTTATAAAAAATCCTGTTAATCCTGCTCAAAAATCCTGTTAATCCTTAAATCCTGTTAATCCTGCTCAAAAATCCTGCTTCAGACTTTGGCTGTTTCATTCTTTAAAATAGTTCCTTTCAAATTTTTTTAATTTTTCTTGTGTAATTTTCACAAAATTTTGATGTGATTCAGTTTCAGGATTACGAGGTTTGTGTGATAGATTTTTTTGGATTTCTTGCCATTCTTGAATAAAATCATTGGTTTTTTTATCCAAAAAGTAAGTTTTTACATAATCCCAAATATAATTTTCTGCAGTTGTGCTTGGGTGAATTAAATCCTCTGCATAAAAACGATAATCTCGCAAATCATCTAAAAGTATCTCATACGCAGGAATGTAAGTGATATTTTGAGGATATTTTTCACATAATTCATAAACTGCACACCTCAAAATTGATTTGCTCACTTGATTTAGCACAAGGCTGTCTTTTTGATGACGAACAGGACTAAGTGTCAAAAATGTATGAATATTAGGATTTATATTTTTTATTTTTTCAAAAAAAACATCAAAATATTGCGTAATTTGAGGAATTTGAAGGAGATATTTATCAAAATCTTTTTGGGGAATGTGATGACAATTACTAACAATTTTTTGCAAAAATTTGTGTTCATACACCCAAGCAGTGCCTAATGTAAGCAAAAGTACATTTGTAGTTTTTAGAAAATTTGCAATTTCTTCAATTTTTAAAATAATTTTTTGGGCTAAAATTTCTTTAGTTTCTCCAAAAAAATCAGAATGAAAATCCAAATGCACCCAAAAACCATTTTTTTCTACAAAAGCATTTTGTTCAATGATTTTCTCCCAATTTTCTCCTAAAAAATCTGCTGAATTATGAGCATTTTTTTTATTTTCCAAGAAAAAAATAATTTTATCCAATATTTTAAAAATGCTATGTGGATTAAAAATTGTTCCAAAAGGATTTATTTCTGTCTTAAAACGACAACTTTGTAGTTTTTTTCCTATTGTATCCACAAAACAAGACCCCAACGCAAGAATTTTGTGTTGATAATTTAACAAAAATGTTGGTTTTGGTTTTTCTATTTCTGTACGAAAATTCATTGTAAAAAAGCCCCTAACCCCCAAAGGGGAATTTTATAAGTGAGAAATAATAAAGGAAAATACAAAAAAAATGCCTCAAATTTTTAAATTTAAGGCATTTTTTTATTTTATTTTTATGGGTAAAAAGGCTGTTGGCTGTTAATTCTTAATTCCTAATTTCTAATTCATAATTATTAACATCCTGCTTCAATCTCCAAAAATTCGCCATACGCATAGCCTTCAAATTTGCCATAACGTACTTTGTACCACAAATGTCCTGAACCATCTTCTACCACATCTTCGTTGGTTTCGCCTTCTGGAGTAGGTGTTACAACCAAATAAACTTCTGCACCTGATGGAATAGTAGTAAGTTGTTTTGCTTCTTTGTTAGGTTTTACACGTAGTTTTAAGCCAGATTTTGCACTAACTGTTGCAGTAGAAAAATTCACATAACCTGTAAATATATAACCTTCTTTTTTGCCAAAGCGAGCTTTGCACCAGTTGCCATATACATCTTTGATTTGGACTACATCATCAGTAAATTCAATGATACCAATTTCTGCATTTTGAGGAATTACTTGTACTGCTTTTGCTGATGCACTTGGTTTTTCACGCAAAGTTAAGCCAGATTTTGCGGTTACAAGTCCTTTTTGAATTACACCTTTGAAGTCGGTTTTGGTGTCATTATCCACCGAAGTTTTGGTTGTAGAGTTACTTGTAGCTTGGATTTTATCGCCCATTCTAAGAAAAGCCCCAAAAGCAAAACCTTCTTTGTTATCGTGTTTTACTTTGTACCAATTATTTTTTTTGCCTTTGATAGTACCTTCTGCACCTTTTTCCAATACTTCTACAATAGAATTAGCGGGCAACAAATCCACAAGTTTGGCATCTTTATTTGCTTTTTCACGCATAGCAAGCCCAGATTTTGCAATTACTACTGCTTTGTCTTTGCTTGAAGATTTTTTTTCTTCTGCACCACTATCAGAAGCGTCTGATTTTTCAGCAGATTCTTTTTCTTTACCAGATTCAGCACTTGCTTCTTTTTTTTCTTCTTTTTTATCCTCTTTTTTTTCTTCTTTTTTCCCACCACAAGCATTTAAAGAAAATACAAAAAATGCACAAATAGCAATTTGTCTTAGATTCATATTAAAAAGTTAGTTTTACGTGAATTATATTTTAATAAATAAAAAAATTGAAATCGTGTAAAAGTAAAAGTTTTATGTTGAAAAAAAAAATTTTTTTTGAAATGTTATTTCTGAAATGTTATTTTCGCATAAAATTTCTTAAATAAATAAAATCAAACAAATATGAAAATCATTCCTGCAATAGATATTATAGATGGAAAATGCGTAAGGCTCACACAGGGCGATTATCAACAATCTAAAATTTATAACCAAAATCCCTTAGAAGTTGCCAAAATGTTTGAAGATAATGGCATAAAATATCTTCATTTGGTGGATTTGGACGGAGCAAAAGCAGGAAAAATTATAAATTGGCAGGTTTTGGAAAAAATTGCAAATAATACTGCACTTCATATTGATTTTGGCGGTGGATTGCGTACCAATGATGACCTCAAAATTGCGTTTGAATGTGGTGCAAAGCAAATTACAGGGGGAAGTATTGCCATTAAGCAAAAAGATGTGTTTTTGGAATGGCTTGCTTTGTATGGAAGTGATAAAATAATGCTTGGTGTTGATGTTTTGGACGAAAAAATTGCTATAAGTGGCTGGCAAACTGATACAAATGTAAGCATTTGGGATTTTTTAATGGATTTTTCTAAGGAAGGCATCACGCAAATTGTTTGTACTGATATTGCAAAAGATGGCAAATTAGAAGGCATTTCTTTTGAGTTGTACCAAAAAATCAGCGAAAAATTCCCTCAATTATTGCTTACAATTAGCGGTGGTGTTCATCACATTTCTGACCTTGAAAAAGCTTCTACCATTTCGCCAAATGCTATTATTATTGGAAAAGCTCTTTATGAAAATCGCATCACTTGGAAAGAATTGAAAGAATTTATTTAATGGTAAATGGTAAATGGTGAATTGTGAATGAAACAGCAAAATACATTTGTTATTCCGTAGGAATCTGGCTGTTTGGTTGTCCTTTTATGAGAAAACAGCCAGATTCTTTCAGAATGACAACCTTTTTTTTAAAAAATTAAAAACCTTTTTTTCAGTATATAAAAATATGACACACTTAGAACAACTTATCCGTGATTGTTTGGAAACGCAAAATCCTGTGTTAAGTTTACATTGGCTAAAACTTGATGGGAGACTCAATGGTGCATATCCTGAACTAAAATTATTGGAAGAATGTACACATTTGACACATTTGGATTTAACAGGAAATCATGGAATAGACCTTTCTTTTTTGCCATTTTTGGCTAACCTAACGCATTTGAATTTAGATGAAGTTTATCCCTCTGATTTTTCTATTTTGCAAACCTTGACAAAATTAATGCATTTGAGTCTTGACCAATTTGAGTATGGTCTTGGTAAGGAAACAATCTATGATATTTCTCCTTTGCAGTATTTAACAAATTTAGTAAGTTTGAATTTATACAATGTTATTATTTCGGATATTTCTGTTTTACAACACTTGACAAATTTAACAAGTTTGGTGTTGGAAAGTAGCCTAATTTTAGATATTTCTGCTTTGCAATATTTAACAAACTTAACATATTTAAGTTTGAGGGGGGGATTTTCAGATATTTCTGCTTTGCAATACTTAACCAATTTAATAAGTTTGACATTAGGGGGACAAATTTCAGATATTTCCTCTTTACGATATTTGACAAATTTAACAAAATTAAGTTTAAGTAATAAATACCAACTTTTAGATATTTCTCCTTTACAATATTCAACAAACTTAATAGATTTATGTTTGTGGCGTAATCAAATTCCAGATATTTCTCCTTTGCAAAATTTGACAAATTTAACAAGTTTATATTTAGCCTATAACAGCATTTCAGATATTTCCCCTTTACAACATTTAACAAATTTAACACGTTTGAATTTAGAAAATAATAAAATTTTAAATATTTCCCTTTCATGGCTTAATTGTTTTACTGAATTATATAATCTTAATCTTTCAGGCAATCCCATTCAAAACATTCCACAAGAAATATTTAATGGTTCTGGCAATGTACGCAAAATGCGTGATTTTCTCACAGATTTGGGGCAATACGCAGGTATTGAAAATAAAGAGATAAAAGTAATTTTTATTGGAAATGGCAGTGTAGGCAAAACCCAAATCGCAAAAAGGTTGGTTGAAAAAGAAAAATTTGTGTTTGATAGCCAACATAATTCCACCCACGCAATCGTAATGTTGCGTAGAAAATTAGGGAATTTTCAGTTGAATTGTTGGGATTTTGCTGGACAAGATTTGTATCACGCCACACACCAATTATTTATGCAAACCAATGCTTTG
>JAAFIN010000067.1 GCA_013297825.1 Cytophagales bacterium | reverse complement strand
GCAAAAGGGGGAATTTTATCAAAAAATTATTTTACCACTTGCTTTTAATTTTATGCAAAAATCATTTCTTTTTTGTCTTTTTGTTTTTTTTGGAAGTTTATCATATCAAGCACAAGCACAAGACCTCACGCTTATTCGTAAATTTTTTACGATAAAACCATATTCCAAAGAAAATATTAGTGTTACAACTGCTGACCTCCAAAATGCCCTAAAAAAACCAAATGTAGACCAAAATGTGGCTTGGACAGCTTTCCAACAACAAAATCCTTCCCCAAAATCCAAAGAATATTTTGCATATTCTGTAAAAGCAGTTGAATTTCCTGCATCTATCAATGTGGTTATTTTGGAACGCAAAAAAGAACACCCTGCTGATGAATTTCGTATCACATTATTAAGTTACAACAAAAAAACAGGCAAATTTCTTTCAGGTGAAAATATTGGGAAATTTAACAAAAAAACACCGCTAAAAGTAATTCTTCAAGAAAAAGCTATTGACCCAGCCATTTATAAAAAACAATTTACTCGCCCAAATGAACAACCTGCTGCAATGCTGAATTTTTGTGGTGATTGTGATAAAACCGAACCAGCAGAACGCAAAGAAGTGCGTATTGTGGTGTATAAAGATGGTAAAATGGATTCTATGAGGCTTTAAGAATTATGAATAAAGCCCCCTAACCCCCAAAGGGGGAATTTTAATAGTAAATGAAACAGCCAAATGAAAGCAGGATTTAAAGGATTATAAGATTTGCAGGATTAAATACAAATTAGACTTTGAACCTTAAACCTTGAACTTTAAACCTTGAACTTTAAACTTTTTAAAGCGGTAAAAACACCCTAAAAGTTGAGCCAATATTCTCCTGACTATCCAATTCTATACGACCTTGTAGGGCTTCCACTTGTGATTTTATCAGGTGAAGCCCTAAACCTTTTCCTTCCACGTGGTCGTGAAAACGCTGATACAATCCAAAAACTTTGCGTTGGTGTTTTGCGAGATTGATGCCCAAACCATTATCTTTTATAATAATGCAAATGCTATTATCTACACGTTTTGATTTACATTCTATAAGAGGATTGCGTTCTTTGTGGTGGTATTTTATGGCGTTGCTGATAAGATTATACAAAATACTTTCTAAATAAACAGGCAAACATTGAAAAATATCAACTTCAAAAAAATCATATTTGATTTCTGCATAACTTTCTTTGATATTGTCCCTCAATCCATAAAGCACTCTTTCAAAAGTTTCTTTCAAAGAAACCCTTTCTTTTTGCTCTCTTACGCCTTTTCGCACATCGAGAATTTGGTTTAAATCTTTGATAACTCTGTCCAATTCATAAGTAGCACTTATCATATAATTGATAACTTTGTCGTTTTCTTCGCCAATTTTTGATTTATCTAAAAGAGTAACAAGCCCCACAATGCGAGCAACAGGTGCGCGTAGATTATGAGCAGTTATAAATGCAAATTGTTCTAATTGATGATTTTGTTCTATAAGTTCTACATTACTTTGTATAAGTTCTTGGGTGCGTTGTTTTACTTGATTTTCAAGATAAATATTGAGGTCTTCAAGTTGGTGATTTTTGAGATGGAGGAGTTGATAAAGCCTTTCAAGTTCTTGGTTTTGGTGATAAAGTTGGTTGGTTTGGGCTTCAAGTTCTTCTTGTTGTTGGCGTAATTCTTCATTTTGGGAAATAATTTCGCCTTGTTGTACCATAATTTCTTTTTGTTGGTTTTCTATGGTTTTCTTTTTTTCTAATAAATCACGATTAAAATTATGTAATTGATGATTAAAATTTTTGAGGCGTGTATCATATTCTTTCCACTTCATTTTTTCGTAAGTAAGCGAAAGCACACTGCCCAAACAATGTGTAAAAATTATTTCATCATTACGCCAAATGCGTGTTTGGTGTTTTTGCTCAAAACAAATTACGCCCCCAAGATTTCCCTCCAAGAAAAAAGGAACATCTAAAAGTGCGATAATATTATGTTTTTTGAAATAATCTTGTAATAATTCCTCCACAAAATCGTGATTTTGTACGTCTTCAGCTTGTATGATATTTTCTTTGTAAAGTGCAGAAAAATATTTTGGGTGGCTTTTTTCGTCAATAATTTCACCTTTTGAATGTTCTTTGGTTTCCAATTCATAACAATCCAAACAAGAAATGTTTTTTTCATTTTTGTTAAACTGCCAAATGCTTACTCTTGACACGTGCAGATTTTCCGCTAAGGTTTTTGTTACTACCCTTAGCATTGTGTTCATATCACTTGCATATAATTCTGGCAATTTTTTGATTTGTATCAAAATATCTGCGTCAGGATATACTTTTAAAGCGTTTTGGTTGGAATTGTGCATATTTAATAGGGAATTAGGAATTAAGAATTAGGAATTTTTTTAAATACGTGATTTCACAAAAAAATACCACAAATTACTAAATTCATAATTTTTAGATTTTTATCATAGAAAGGTAAAGATAAATAATTTTTTATGAAAGTTGCAAATAAATTTTGTTAAAAATAAAATCTTTTTATTTTTTGGTAATAACCAAACAAAAAACTTCATTTTCTTGAAAAAAATAATAATCTTCTAAAAATTTCTCGTGTGTCAGCACAAAATAAAATACCCAATCACGCAACTGCAAAGGTGATAAATAACCCAATTCGTGTGTAATAACATCAATAAAACGGTAGGAAAATTTTATTTTTTGAAAAAAATTATTCAAAAATTTAATGATTTTTTGAAAAAAAGTTTTGTTTTTTTTGCTTTCTGTTTTTTGAAAAAAATCTGTATTTCCAAAAAAAATCAAACTTTTTCCTTTTTCTAATCCAAAAAATGCACTTGTTACTTCCAAAAAACTCTTTTCAAAGGGTGATTTTAATTCAATAATTGGACAATCTGTAACTGCATTTTTATCAAAATTTTGATTAAAAAAATCTAAAAAAATATTTTCGGTAATACGATTAACCCCCCAAACCCCCAAAGGGGGAGTAATTGATATATTATTTTGCGTTTTTTCAAAATATGCATTAATTTGTGTTTGCCAACCTTTTGGCAATATTTGGCTTAAAACAGGGTGCCATTGGTGAAAAATAGGTAATTTTTCATTTTCCAAAAAAACAATTTTTGAACCTGCATTTTCTAATCTTTTCAGAAAATCATTGTCTTCCATTCCCCAAAAACGATAAAATTCATCAAAACCGCCCACTTTTTCAAGCCATTTTTCGTAAAAAAAAATGTTTCCAGAAGCACAAATTAACGTATTTTTCAAAGAATTTTGAATTTCTAAAGGATTAGAAAATGCGTCATTTGCCAAAATATTTTTTGGCAAACGATAAAAAGGCAGAATAAAAGTTTGATTTTCGTTTCTAATTTCCCAAATTTTTGCTAAAACATTTTTTTCTAATACCAAATCCACATCTAAAAGCAATAAATATTCAGCATTTAAAATATTTTCTTGAAGATTATTTTTTTTGATAAAATCAAAAGCCAAATTAAATGCGTGTGATTTGTTCCAAAATTGCCCTTTGCTGTTGTGATAAATGTAATAAATTTTTTTTGAAACCCCACCTAAATCCTCCCCAGAGGGGAGGAGGACTTTTTTATTGAGATTTTCTATAAAATTTTTTAATTCTTGTGCTAAAATATCTTCAGTACCATAATCTAAAAAGAAAATTTTTATTTTAATTTTTTCAAATAAAGTTTGGGCAATAAGGCTCTCTAAGCAGTTTTTGACTGCATTTATATCACGATTTCGGTGCGTGATAACGATATTAAGGGCGTTATTTTGAGGAGAATTGAGCAAGAAATATAAATGTTTACAATCTTATTTTTTAAGACCTTCAAGGTTTTTAAAATCTTGAAGGTCTAATAATTTTAAAATTTTTGTAAAAATATGTAATTTTGTAATCTTTTTTAAAAATTCAAAGTTTTTTGAACTTTGAACCTTGAACTTTAAACCTTGAACCTTAAACTTTTTCAATGGCACGCAAAAAACTTATTCAATTTGAGGCTAATCAACACGCTGACAATATTTTACAACCAGGAAAACCACTTTTTGACAACGTTAAAGGCAATTGGCACAAAGATTTTTTTAAAAATAATAATCCGCTTGTTGTAGAATTGGCGTGTGGTAGAGGTGAATATACCACAGGTTTGGCGAAAGTTTTTCCTGAAAAAAACTTTGTGGGTGTGGATATAAAAGGCAATAGAATTTGGACAGGAAGCCAAGTTGCCATTAAAAATAATCTTCCAAATGTAGGTTTTTTGCGAACTCAAATTCAGAGTTTAGAAAATTTTTTTGCAGAAGGCGAAATTGCAGAAATTTGGCTAACTTTTCCTGACCCACGCCCCAAAGGTAGAGATGAACACAGACGACTTACACACGAACGTTTTTTGAATATGTATCGTAGATTGTTACAAAAAGACGGTTTTTTTAATTTTAAAACTGATAATGCTGGACTTTTTGCGTATTCTCTTGCAGAAATATTGCGTTATCCACTTTCATATTTTACTTATACACATCATTTGTATAAATCGCCTTTGAATGAATTGCATTATGGCATAAGCACCAATTACGAAGAAAAATTTGTGTCAAAAGGGCATATTGTTCAGTATTTTAAAGCAAGTTTTTAATGAAAAATAACATTATAAAAATCGCTATTACAGGCGTAGAATCCACAGGAAAAAGCACACTTGCCAAAGAATTAAGTGATTATTTTGGAACAGCATTTTTGCCTGAAATTGCACGTGAATATCTAAATTATTTTGAAACCCCAAAATATGATGATGAAGATGTCATCAATATTGGCGAAATACAAGCAAAATCGCAGGAATCTTTTTTTGAAAGGTATAAAAATTTAGGAAAAAAACCTTATTTTTGTGATACAGAACTTACTGTCATAAAAATTTGGTATGAAACCAAATATCAAAAAAACTTGCCTTCACATTTAGAAAATTTATATTTAACACAAGATTTTGATTTGTATTTATTGCCTTATCCTGACCTTGTGTGGGAATACGACCCTTTGCGAGAATGTGAAAATTTAGATGTAAGATTAGCACTTTTTGAACAATATAAAAATGAATTAGAAAGCCAAAAAAGAACATATTTTGTCATAAAAGGCGAAAATAAAAAGCGTTTGGAAAATGCAGTTTTGGTCATAAAAGAATTTATGCGAAAATAAAATCAATTTTCTTTCATTTTTTTCAAATTTTTTTAAATTTTTTTTATAATTTTGTGAAAAAATTGTATAATAGGCTTTAGCCTGTTATGTATAAAAAGTAGGCTAAAACTCGTTTGTACGAAAAACTTTTAACCAAAAAATCATAAAAACATGAAAAAACTTATCTATTTATTTCTGGTTTTTGCTATGAATTTATTATTTAGCAATACCATTCTTGCACAAGATATTACCGAAAAAGATATGCAAGACCAACTTCTACGCCTCAAAGAAGACCCAAAAGACTTCGCTGCGAATTTTATTGTAGGTGGTTTTTATTATAATCTTGCCAGCGAACCGCAAACTGAAGCCTCTAAAATGAAACTTGTGGAATATCTTACACAAGGCACACCTTATGAGGAAAAAAAACAAACGCTTTTGAAAAAAGCAATGCCTTATTTTGAAAATGCTTACGCAATCAATAAAACTGATACACGTGTGGTAAATGTACTTAAAGCTATTTATCAAAACACAGGCGAAGTAAAACTTTATCGCAGAAAACCAGAGGAAATTCAAGCACAATTTCAAGAAAAATTGAATAAAATTGAATTTAAAACCATTGAATAAAGTGTAGGGGCAATCCTTGCGGTTGCCCAACTAAAATTAGTCATTTAATAAAAAAGCAAATTTTTCTTTTTTAGAAAAATTTGCTTTTTTTGTGCTTTGTATTTATGCAAAAAAATTAAACATTAGATTTTTTATAAAAATTAAAACTAAAAATTTAGTTAAAGATATTAAGATTTTTGAAATGAAGTTAAAAATTGATAAAAAACATCAAAATTTCAGGAAAAAAGAAAAAAATCTGTGGAAATCTGTGTTAATCTGTAAAATCCGTGTTCCAAAATGGTTTCATTTAAAGAACTCTATTGCATTTCATATTTTTTCAAGTTTTTTTTTCATTTCTCAAAAAAAAATAATTAACTTGCAACATAAAAAAATAAACCAATTTTTTACGTTATATTTTTTACACTATTTTCAAATATACCCAAATTATACGTTTCAAATTTAATATTGCTTAAATTTTTATGAATTTACACGAATATCAGTCCAAAGAAATCCTCAAACGCTATGGCGTAAAAATCCAAGAGGGAATCGTAGCGGATTCACCTGCCACAGCATTGGAAGCTGCCAAAGCGCTTACCGCCCAAACAGGCACAAAATGGTATGTGGTAAAAGCACAAATCCACGCAGGCGGTAGAGGCAAAGGTGGTGGTATCAAACTTGCTAAAGGCATAGATGAAATATTGCCTATTGCTGAAAAAATTATTGGTATGACCCTCGTAACGCCTCAAACAGGTGCAGAAGGCAAAAAAGTACACCAAGTGCTTATCGCTGAAGACGTGTATTATCCAGGTGAAACACCTACCAAAGAATATTATGTAAGTGTATTGCTTGACCGTAAAACAGGACAAAATGTTATCGTTGCAAGCCAAGAAGGCGGTATGGATATTGAAGAAGTGGCAGAACACCGTCCAGAAGCAATTATCAGAGAATATGTAAATCCTGCGGTTGGTTTCCAAGATTTTCAAGCACGCAAACTCGCTTTTGCTCTTGGCACAGAAGGACAAGCATTTAAAGAAATGGTTGCATTCTTAAAAAGCCTTTATAGAGCTTATGAAGATATTGATGCGTCTTTGTTTGAAATCAATCCTGTACTCAAAACTTCAGACAATAAAATTATAGCAGTAGATGCCAAAGTAAATCTTGATGATAATGCACTTTATCGCCACAAAGATTTGGCTGAATTGCGTGATGTGCGTGAAGAAGACCCTCTTGAAGTGGAAGCAAAAGCATCTGACCTTAATTATGTAAAACTTGACGGAAATGTGGGTTGTATGGTGAATGGTGCAGGTCTTGCAATGGCTACAATGGATATTATCAAACTTTCTGGTGGTGAGCCTGCTAACTTTTTGGACGTAGGGGGAGGAGCAAATGCTAAAACTGTAGAAGCTGGTTTTAGAATTATTCTTAAAGACCCTAATGTAAAAGCAATTCTTATCAATATATTTGGTGGAATTGTGCGTTGTGATAGGGTTGCAAATGGTGTGGTAGAGGCTTACAAAAAAATTGGTGATATAAAAGTGCCTATTATTGTACGCTTACAAGGTACTAATGCACAAGAAGGTGCTAAAATTATTGATGAATCAGGCTTAAAAGTATTTTCTGCAATCACATTGAAAGATGCTGCAGAAAGAGTAAAAGAGGTGTTGAAATAATTTAAAGTTTAAGATTCAAAGTTTAAGGAGGTTCAAAAGTTCAAAAAATTATATTAGCTTTTTGAATTTTTGAGCCTTAAATTTTGATTTTTTTTATTTTATAAAATAATTTTTGACTGTCATTGCGTAACAATTTGACTATTCTTAAAGCCTTGAACTTTTTGAACTTTAAACCTTGAATCTTTTGAACCTTAAACCTTGAACTTTTAAACTTTTTTCTTATGACTAAAATAGGCGAATTGGTACAAGAAAACTACATTTTTGCAAGTGTTTTGCATAGATTTGGTATAAAATTTTATGAAAATACACACATTTCTCTTGCAGAAGTTTGCGAGAATAATGGTGTTGCTATGCCTTTGCTTATCAAAACCTTAGAAGAATATCCTGCACAACTTTCCGCACCTTTGCCACATTTTGACGTAAAGCTGATAATTGCATATCTCAAAGAATCACACAGATATTTTATTTATCAAAAATTACCTTATTTGATTGATTTAATTGATAATTTTAAAGATGATTCTCCTGAATATTTATCACTTGTAAGGGATTTGCAGTTACTTTTTCCGCTATTTGTGGAGGATATTATGACACATATTCAGGAAGAAGAAACGCAGTTTTTTAGGTATTTATTGATGTTGTGCGAAGCAAAAGAAAGCATTAAAAATACAAATAATAGTGTAAATAATACGATAAATTGGACAAAATTAAATGAAGAAATCAAAAATAATTCAGTACAATATTTTGCCTTAGAACATCACACACACACAGACGAAATGCAAGGCATAAGAGAAATTACAAAAAATTATAAATTTAATGAGGAAACGCCTTTGCATCTCAAAGTCCTTTATCAAGAATTACAATCCTTAGAAAAAGATATGTATCTTCACGCCCAAATTGAAGATGAAATCCTTTTTGTAAAAGCTCTTGCCTTAGAACACGAAGTTAGACAAATATTAGCCAAAAAATTTGAAATAAATTAAAAGTTCAAAAAGTTCAAAGTTCAAAAAGTTCAAAGTTTAAAGTTCAAACAAAATAATGTCTCATTCTGAAAGAATCTGGCTGTTTTGTATTTGGCTGTTCCATTCCTAATTCTCAATTCTTAATTCTTAATTTCCAATTCTCCCCAATCATTAGGTAATATTTTTTTATCTTTTTGTTCTTCAAGGATTTTTATAAAATCATTTCTTGGTATCATTTCACCGCCCAAACTTTCTAAATGGTTGGTGCGTGTTTGACAATCAATTAGCACAATTCCATAACTTTGGAGTGTTTTAACCAATGTAATAAAACCTGCTTTGGAGGCATTGCTCACGTGTGCAAACATAGATTCACCACAAAAAACACCGCCTACTACCATTCCATACAATCCACCCACGATTTTGTCATCTTGCCAAACCTCTACCGAATGAGCGTGTCCCAATTTGTGTAATTCAATATAAGCCTCCATCATTTCGGAGGTAATCCAAGTGCCATCTTGTCCTTCTCGTGGTGTTTGTTGGCAATTTCGGATAATAGTTTCAAAGTCCTTATCAAAAGTAATGGTAAAAGTTTTCCTTTTGAGGATTTGTTTCATTGTTTTTGAAACATAAATTTTTTCAGGAAATAATACAAAACGTTCTTTGGGCGACCACCAAATAATAGGGTCGCCTTCCGAAAACCAAGGAAAAATACCTGAATTGTAAGCTAAAATAAGCCTTTCTGTGGATAAATCACCACCTAATGCCAATATTCCGCTTGATTTGGCACGTGATACAGAAGGAAATGCTATTTGGTCAGTAAGCCAAGGATACAACATTTTTTTGAATTTTTTAAAATGTAGATTTTTGAATAAAAAATGATTTTTTTTAGCAAAATAAAGTTTTTTTTTGAAAAATACAATTTTGTTTTTTGTAAAAACATTTTTTAGCTTTTTTTCGTAATCGTTTTTATGAAAACATACACAAAACTCTTTTACTGTTGCTTTTTTTGGATATTTTCCATTGAAATATATGCCCAAAATATTGAAAAAATATCAAAAAAAGACATAGATAGCCTTATTGAAAACACTGAAAAAAATATAATTTCCAATTCTTATATTATGCGTAGTGATTTGGATATGATAATTCTTGAAGGAGATTTTGGTTATACAATATGAACAGAATTTGATTGATTTTTTTATTTTTATGATAATTTTGTAAAAATAATATTTATTATTTTACGTTAGTGTCTGTATAAACAAAACCAAAAATATCATTTTTATTTATGAATGTTTCAAAATTAACAAATTTACAATTAGAGTTGTTAAAGCTATTTGCTCATAATCTTCAAGAAAAACAACTTTTACAAATCAAAGAACTTTTAGCAAATTATTTTGCCCAAAATTTAGTATCAGAAATGAATGAACTTTGGGATACAAACGAATGGACGAATGAAACTATGCAAGAATGGGCAAATGAACACATAAAAACACCTTACAAAATATGAGAGTTGTGTTGGACACAAATGTTTTTTTGGTATCAATTCCCCCAAAATCTTTATATCACAGTGTATTTCAAGGTATTGTACAAAAAGATTATACACTTGTAGTAAGCCAAGATGTTTTATTGGAATATGAAGAAATTTTAGCACAAAGGGCAAATCCAAATGTGGCGAAAAATGCTTTATCATTGTTACAAACACTTCCGAATGTGGAAAATATAAATATCAATTTTCAATGGGAGATAATCCAAATAGATAAAGATGATAATAAATTTGTAGATACTGCTTTCAATGGAAATGCTGATTATTTGGTAACAAATGATAAACATTTTGAAATTGTAAAAACGAATGAATTTCCAAGCGTAAAAGTGGTTAATTTGAATGAATTTTTAGAATTGATACAAAAAAAATAGTTTTTTGAAAAATAGATATAATAAAAAAAATGCCCAAATATCTATCATTTGAGCAGTTTTTTTAAAATTCCTAATTTCTAATTCTTAACTCCCAATTTCTTATACGCTTTTTTCATATAACCCATTGCGATTTTGTCGCATTTTTCTTTTGGAAAACCATTAGTTACTGCAAGTTCAAAGAAATATTTAGCATCTTTTTTTTGTTTTTGTTGATGATAAAGTTGTCCAAGTCTGTACACATAATCCGAGTTTTTGGGTTCTGTAAGATGTGCAGAATGTAAATACGCAATCGTTTTAGGAATGTCATTTTGAATTAAATACAATTCTGCACAATAATTATAATAATTGCTGTCTTCTGAATTAGCCAAAATAGCTTTTGTAACTGCATCTATTGCTTCAGGAATACGTTTTTGGAGTTGCAAAAGGCGTGCTTTTTGGATTAAAAATTCAGGGTTATTAGGATTTCTTTTGATAAGTTCTTCCAAATAAACGATTGATTTTGCGGTATTATCTTTTTTAAGTTCGCAATCCAACGCCCAATTCAGATATTGTGCATCAACTTTTGTATGAATATTTTGGGAATCAATATTATTTTTTGGATTTTTTTTAAAATTTTTTAATAATAAATTTTGATATTTTTCAAAATCTTTTAAAAAAACAGCACAATCTTTTAAAAAATACGCAATTTCACCGTGTAGCAACAAATAACTTGGATTTTGTGTATCAAAATTAGAGGCTTGTGCATAATCATTCATTGCATCTTGTGGTTTTTGGAAAGCTAACGCACATTTTGCCCTGCCTGCATAAAATTTGGGTTCTTTGGGTTCAAGTTGGATAGCTTTGGTATAATCCAAAATTGCTTTTTCATAATTTTGCAATGAAAAATGCGTTTCAGCCCTGTAATTATAAGCCAACGTATATTTGGTGTTATTTTTTAGTGCTTTATCAAAAAGAGGTAACGCATCATTGTATCTTTGTTGAAGATAATAAATAATGCCCAAATAAGCATTTGCGTCATTGCGGTTAGGGTTTATTTGCAAAGCACGTGCAAAATCACGTTCAGCAGAAGAAATATTATCAAGCCAATAATTGGTTTTTCCACGTGCAAAAAAAGCATCATCATACATTGGATAATCCAAAATCGCCTTGTCATAATACAAAAGTGCTTGTCTAAAATCGCCCAAATGCAATTCCAATTCACCTTTTAAAAAATTGTCTTTTGCTTTGTTGGTTTGGGCGGAGGCTAACGTAGGAAAAAAAATAATTAAAAAATAAAATCCTAAATAATATCTAATAGAAGATAAATAGCCTAAATATAAATAAACGAAGTATGTAGATAATTTAAAAAATTTCATAACTCAAAAATAACAAAAAAAATATAAATTTCATAAAATTTGTCAAATAAAATTTATCAAAGAAGCATAACTTTTTTGTATTTTCTTGTATTTCCTTTTAAATTTTCTCTTTAATATATATTTTTGTAAAAAGTTTAAAAGTTCAAGGTTCAAAGTTCAAGGCTTAAAAGTTTAAGGTTCAAAATTCAAGGTTTAATTTGTATTTAATCCTGATAATCCTTAAATCCTGAAAATCCTGCTCCTATTTGGCTGTTTCATTTATAATTCATAATTTATAATTCATAATTAAATATGCTTTCTCCTGACATTCAATCCAAAGTTAATGCTTGGCTTACTGGTGCTTATGATGACGAAACCAAGCAAGAAATTCAAAAACTCATTGATAATCAATCCTTTACAGAACTTACTGATGCTTTTTACAAAGATTTAGAATTTGGTACAGGAGGATTGCGTGGCATTATGGGCGTGGGAAGTAACCGCATCAATCGCTACACAATCGGAATGGCAACACAAGGTTTTGCCAATTATCTCAAAAAAGTATATGGTAAAGAATGGGTACACGTTGCCATTGCGTATGATAGCAGAAATAATAGTGAAGATTTTGCACAACTTACCGCAGAAATTTTAACTGCCAATGGAATTATCGTGTATATAACCCCACATCTTCGCCCAACGCCATTTTTGTCGTTTTTGGTAAGGGATTTTGAATGTCAAGGCGGAATAGTTATCACCGCTTCACACAATCCACGTGAATATAACGGTTATAAAGTTTATTGGAATGATGGTAGTCAGGTAGTTGCACCTCACGACAAAAATATCATAGAAGAAGTTAGAAAGGTAAAAGTAGAAGATATTTTGTTTAAAGGAAATACCGCTAATATTTTTACCACAACCCAAAAAGTTGATGATAAATATTTGGAGGCAGTAAAAGGACTTTCTTTAAATCCTAAAATGCTTGCTCGCCAAAAGAAATTAAAAATCGTTTATACACCTATTCACGGTTCAGGAATTACGCTTGTACCACAAGCATTGAAGAATTTGGGTTTTGAAAATGTAACCATTGTAGCTGAACAATCCAAACCTAATGGCGATTTTCCAACCGTTGTTTATCCTAATCCAGAAGAAGCTGAAGCAATGAAACTTGGGCTTGAAGAAGCAAAACGCATTGATGCGGATTTGCTCTTAGGTACTGACCCTGATGCGGACAGGGTGGGAATTGCAGTGAAAAATCATCACAATCAATGGCAATTATTGAATGGAAATCAAACTGCGGTATTGATGACACATTATTTGCTTTCGGGTTGGGAAAAAAATGGAAAACTTACAGGCAAAGAATATATTGCAAAAACCATTGTAACCACCTATTTATTAAATGATATTGCGAAAGGTTTTGGTGTAAAATGTTATGATACTTTGACAGGTTTTAAGTATATTGCAGAATTGCTTAGAAAATACGAAGGTAAGGAAACCTATATAGGAGGAGGCGAAGAAAGTTATGGTTATTTGGCTGGTGAATTTGTGCGTGATAAAGATGCAGTTTCTGCGTGTAGCATTATTGCAGAAATGACCGCACAAGCAAAAGATGAAGGTAAAACTTTATTTGAACAACTATTAGAAATTTATGTAAAATACGGTTTTTATTGGGAACATTTGGTTTCTATCACCAAAAAAGGCAAATCTGGGGCAGAAGAAATCAAGGCAATGATGGACAATTATCGCCAAAATCCGCCTCTTACGCTTGGCGGAAGTACCGTAGTGCGTATGTGTGATTATGAAAAATTGATTGAATACAATTTTATTGAAGATACCAATGCTCCAATGGACTTTGAACAATCAAATGTATTACAATTTTTTACTGCTGATGGCTCTGTTATTTCTGCACGTCCATCAGGTACAGAACCCAAAATCAAATTTTATTTTAGTGTAAAATCTGAACTTCAAAAAACAAGCGATTTTGATGCAGTTATTCCAAGTGTAAAACTAAAAATTGACCAAATTGTGGGAGAGTTGGGGGTTTAAGGTTCAAGGTTCAAGGTTTAAGGCTCAAAGTTTAAGGTTTAATTTATTTTAAATAATTAAAATTATTTACTAAACAATCAATAAACTTTATTAAATAACTAATAAACTTTATTAAATAATTGATAAATTTTACTAAATAACTAATAAACTTTATTAAATAATTGATAAATTTTACTAAATAATCAATAAACTTTATTAAATAATTGATAAATTTTACTAAATAATCAATAAACTTTATTAAATAATTGATAAACTTTATTAAATAACTAATAAACTTTATTAAATAACTAATAAACTTTATTAAATAATCAATAAACTTTATTAAATATTTCAAATTATTTACTAAATACATTTAAATATTAAACTTTAAACCTTGAACTTTAAACCTTAAACCTTGAACCTTGAACCTTAAACCTTGAACTTTAAACCTTTATGAATAACATTGAAAATTACTTAGCACAAAACCAAGCAAAAGCAGACAAATACATAAGAGTATTTGTTGTGTTGTTTTTTGTGTTTGGTGTAGCGATAGCACCCATTTATGACACGTGGATATTTGCGTTGGGGATAGGCGGATTGAATATGATTTTGTTTTTTGGGACATTATTCTTAAAAAACAAATACATTGGGCGTATGATAGTGAGTGCGATATTTGCCTTGTATATGTTACAATTTATAGGACAAATGCACGGAATGGCAGAATTGCATTTTTTCTTTTTTATCAACATTGCTATTTTGATAGTATATCAAGATTGGCGTTTGATGATTCCTTACACGATTGTAGCGGTAGGACATCATAGCATTTTCTTTGCTTTACAGTTACAAGGAACAGAAGGCATAGGAAAATATTTTATTGCTTATACCAAAGTAACTTATTTTACCTTAGTGTTTCATTTTGGATTAGCGATTTTGATGGCAGTAATTTGTGGTTTGTGGGCATATTTATTTAGAAATGCCTCTTACAATATGATGTTATTAGAACAAAAAATTAGCACACAACAAAATGACGTAAAAGATAATATTGAGTTTTTATTAGCAATTTCAAAAGGAGATTTTTCAAAAAACATTGACCCAAAAAATGATGTTGAATATGCTTTATTAAATACCAAAGAAACCCTAAAAGAAGCACACAACAAAGAACAAGAAGAAAAAAAACGTACAAAAAGGCTTTTGGAAATTAGTGAAGCCCTCCGCAATCACCAAAATATACATTCATTAGGAAAATCAGTAGCAGATGTATTTCTAAAAACATTTGATTTTGCATCAATCGCTATTTATCATTTTCAAAAAAATACAGAAAATACAAATATTATAGAAAATGAACACCTCACAAAAGGAATTCTAATGCTTATATCGCAACAAGGTTGTTCAAAAGATGACATAAAAGATGTAATTTTTGTAGGTGAAGGGATTTTGGGTGAAGTTGCACTTGCTCAACAACCCAAATATTTTAATTTTGTGCAAGAAAATTCTCCTATTTTACAATCAGGTTTGGGTGAAAGCAAAGCACCACATACATTTATTATTCCGCTCGTTGTTAATGATAATCTTGTAGGCACAATTAGCATCTCTGCTTTTAAAGCTATCAATGAAAATGAAAGACTTTTTCTCCAAGAAATGTCTAATAGCATTGCTCGTACTTTTGTTGCGGTTGAAACTATTAACCAAAACGAAAAACTACTCCAAGAATCTCAAAATCTTACCCAAGAACTTAGAAGTAGTGAGGAAGAACTTCGCCAAAATCTTGAAGAAGTTAATACCATTCGTGATGCTATTGAAAATGTTACTTTTGAGCTTACTTCACAACTTCAAGATAAAGAAGATAAAATCAATAATTTGGAAAAACAAATTAAGACTTTAATGGAAGTGAAATAGAATTAGGAATTAAGAATTAGGAATTAGTAATGTAAAATTAGTAATTAAGATTTTAATTTTACTAAATAATTGATTTATTTTAATAAATAACTAATACAATTTGCTAAGTAATTCATTTATTTTATTAAATAATAAACATAATTTGCTAAGTAATTGATTTATTTTAATAAATAACTAATACAATTTACTAAGTAATTGATTTATTTTAATAAATAACAAATACATTTTACTAAGTAATTGATTCATTTTACTAAATAACAAATACACTTTGCTAAGTAATTGATTTATTTTAATAAATAACAAAGATACTTTGCTAAGTAATTGATTTATTTTACAATAATTTTTGTAAAAACCTTTGTCATTCTGAAAGAATCTGGCTGTTCTACTGCATATAACAGCCAAATAGCCAGATTCTTTCAGAATGACACCCAAAATAAAAAGATATTTTGTACAAAATAACCAAATTGCTACACAACAATAAAGGGCTGTTTCATTCCTAATTCTTAATTCCTAATTTCTAATTCTTAATTCCTAATTCATCATTAATGTTTGATACCTACACCTACAAAGCCCAATATAAAATTATTATTTTAGTGATAGCATTGTTTATTGCAGGTTTTTCATTGTATTATACCGACCATTTAGTAAGGCAACTTGCATCAAGAGAGAAAAAAATGATACAAATATATGCTAATGCCTTAGAAACAATGGCTAACGCAAGCATAGATGATGACCAGACATTCTTAGTACAGGAAATCATCACTGCTAATACTTCTGTTCCTGTTATTTTGGTGAAAAATGATAAGATAATTGACCATAAAAACATAAGTGCGTTGGCAAATGAACGACCAACAGGCAACAAAAAACAAGATAGCATTAGCCAAAATATCATTTTAAAGAATGAATTAGTCATAATGAAAAGCCAATACAAGCCTATAGAAGTAAAATTTGGCAAAAAAATTACTGATACCAACCACGTATATTATAGAGATTCAGATATACTTTATCAACTGCGTTATTATCCATATTTGCAGATAGTTGCACTTACGATATTTGGCGGAATGGCTTATTTGGCGTTTAGTTCAGCACGTAGAGCAGAACAAAATAGGGTTTGGGTAGGACTTGCAAAGGAAACTGCTCACCAACTTGGCACACCTATTTCTTCGCTTGGTGCTTGGCTTGAATACCTCAAAGATGAACCTGCTTTAAAACAAGATAATATTTGGCTTGAATTAAAAAAAGATATTGTAAGGCTTGAAACAGTTACAGCAAGATTTTCTAATATTGGGTCAGAACCCACTTTGCAATACGAAGACATTTATTTTATTGTGTTGGGCATTACCAATTACCTCAAAAAACGTATTTCTGATAAGGTAATTTGGGAAGTAAAAAGTCATTTGCCACGCATTACTAATTTGCTAATGAATCGCCATTTGATAGAATGGGTTATTGAAAATATTTGTAAAAATGCTACAGATGCAATGTCAGCAAAAGGAAAATTATCTGTTATTCTGCACGAATTACCAGAGGGAGATGTACTCATTGAAATAAAAGATACAGGAAAAGGTATGACCAAAAAAACTGCTAAACAGATATTTACAGCAGGTTTTACCACCAAAAAACGTGGTTGGGGTTTGGGCTTAACCTTAGCAAAGCGTATTGTAGAAAATTATCACAAAGGAAAAATCTTTGTGCATCATTCTGAAATCAATGAAGGCACTACTTTTCATATAATTCTTAGGGGAAATCTTGAAAATTATATTACACAAAAAGTGAAGATGAATGAGGAATGAAGCCACCTAACCCCAAAGGGGGAATTTTAGTGCTAAATGGTAAATGAAACAGCCAAATAAGAGCAGGATTTTTAGGATTTAAGGATTAGCAGGATTTAAACAATTATTTTTTTAATTTGAGCCTTAAACTTTTAAACCTTAAACCTTGAACTTTAAACTTTAAACTTTGAACTTTAAACCTTGAACTTTAAACTTTTATGCAATTCAGTCCTCGTTGGTTAGCACTTGTTTTGTCATTGACTATTTCGTTGCTGACGATGGGATTTTTGTCCTTAGTCAATAATACATTTGGGGTATTGGTGGTAGGTTTTAGCATTGCATTTTCTACATCTTTTATTTTGTTTTATTTTACGCTACAATTCTTTATTTTGGGGGACATCAATGACGCATTTTCTATTTTAGAAAAATTAAAAAAGAAGGATTTTAAATTAGCAAAAAAACAAATTTCTAACCTAAGTGCTATCCAAAAACTCAACGAAGAACTTTATGCTTATGCTACCAACAAACAAAAAGAAATAGACCATCTTCAACAACTTGCCATTTATAGGCGTGAGTTTTTGGCTGATGTTTCTCACGAACTCAAAACACCTATTTTTGCCACACAAGGATTTATAGAAACACTTTTGGACGGAGCGGTTGATGATGAAGAAGTGCGTTATAAATTTTTGGAAAAAGCCTCCAGAAGTTTGGAAGGGCTTAATAATTTGGTGGAAGATTTATTTACGCTTTCGCAAATGGAGGCAAAAATGATTACAATGCACCCAAAATTATTTATGATTGAGGATTTGATTTTAGAGGTTTTTGAGCAACTTGAAGATAAAGCATATCAACGCAATATTTCGCTTATTGTCAAAAATCACGGTGTAAAAGACGTATTTGCTGACCGCAATCGCATTACACAAGTTATTACAAATCTTGTGAATAATGCTATAAAATATGGAAAAAATGACGGAAAAGTAGAGGTACAAATTCATCATTCACCTCCACAAAAAGTGCTTGTTGAGGTAATAGACAATGGTACAGGTATTTCAGAGGAACACTTAGATAGGATTTTTGAAAGATTTTATCGTGTGGAAAAAAGCAGGTCAAAAGAAAAAGGTGGTTCAGGACTTGGGCTTGCTATCGTAAAACACATTGTAGAAGCACACAACCACAAAGTAAATGTACAAAGTAAAGTAAATGAAGGCACAATTTTTTCTTTTAAACTTGATACCAAAGAACAAAGCCCTAATTTTGATGTTATTTCATAAAATGTTTGTATATTTATGCAAAAGTAGCGTTTCACAAGCATAAATGCCTTTGCTTTACATAAAAATTACAAAAATATGTATAGAATAGGCATTTATGCCTATTTTTAAAAATATCCATTTTGTTTTTAATTCCTTCCTTAGTCCTAAAACCTAAATATGATTATCAACCAAAGAATTGTAGATTTTGAGGCAGAACTTACTTTCAACACCTCACGAAGTTCAGGAGCAGGCGGACAAAACGTAAATAAAGTAAGCACAAAAGTAGAATTGCGGTTTCATATCCAAAATTCTGCCTTGTTGTCAGAAGATGAAAAAATAATTTTATTGGGAAAATTAGCAAATAAAATCAATGCAGATGGTTTTTTGCAGGTTATTTGTCAAGAAACACGAAGCCAATTAAAAAATAAAGAAATTGCTCGCCAAAAATTTGAAACTCTTTTAGAAAAAGCTTTTATAAAGCCAAAAACACGCAAAAAAACTAAACCCACCGCTTCTATGATTGAAAAACGTCTCAAAACTAAACAAAAAGACAGCGAAAAAAAGGTAATGCGTGGAAAAGTAGATTTTTAAACGTATTTTTAGCAAATAAATCATCAAATAATAATGTTCAATAAAAGTTAAAATGTCTGACATTATCATTTATTTTCGTTTAAACCTTAAACTTTTTGAACCTTGAACTTTTTAAACTTTTGAACCTTGAACTTTTTAAACCTTGAACTTTAAACCTTAAACCTTTTAAACCTTCCTATGCGACTCATAAAAGTAGGTGCTGGTGTATTAAACCAAACGCCTTTGGATTGGGACAAAAACACCCAAAATATTATTCAGGCAATCAAAGAAGCACGCAAACAAGATGTTACCTTGCTTTGTTTGCCTGAATTGTGTATTACAGGATACGGTTGTGAAGATGCGTTTTATGCACCACACCTGCACGAAACCACCCTCAAAATGCTTATGCAAATTGTCCCTGAAACACAAGGAATGATTGTGTCGGTTGGTTTGCCTGTGATTATTCAAAACAAACTTTTTAATACTGCGTGCCTCATTGCTGATGCAAAAATAATTGGTTTTGTAGCCAAAAGATTTCTTGCTGGTGATGGCATACATTACGAGCCTCGTTGGTTTATGCCTTGGAAACAAGGCGAAAGAACGCACATAACGATTGAAGGAAAAAATTATCCTGTTGGAGATTATTATTTTGAGATTGGAGGCGTAAAAATTGGTTTTGAAATATGCGAAGATGCGTGGGTAGCCAATCGTCCAGGACGTTATTTGTATGAAGCTGGTGCAGAAATTATTTTAAATCCAAGTGCCTCACATTTTGCATTTGGAAAACTGAATGTTAGGAAAAGGTTTGTATTGGAAGGCTCTCGTGCTTTTGGGGTGAGTTATATTTATGCAAATTTATTGGGAAATGAAGCAGGCAGAGCAATATATGATGGTGGTGCATTGATAGCCTCTAATGGTGAATTATTAGCGGTAGGAGAGAGGCTAACTTTTCACGATGTTTTGATTACAACTGCAACGATTGATGTAGAAATCAATAAAATTTCGCAAATTGTAAATCGTTCGCCTTTCCAAAAAGTAAGCAATGACGAAAGTTGTCTTGTAGTTGATTTTCATTTTCCTAATATTTCTCCAGAATCCAAAAAATTAGCAGAGCCTACTTGGGAATCAAGCCCAACCATCAAAGAAGAAGAATTTACACGTGCAATGGTGTTGGGTTTGTATGATTATTTACGCAAAAGTTATTCACGTGGATTTGTGATTTCGCTAAGTGGCGGAGCAGATTCTTCTGCATTGGCTTGTTTGTGCAGATTATTGATAGAAATGGGCATTAAAAGCATTGGAAAAGAATCTTTTTTGAAGAAAATAAATCACATCAAAGATTTAAAAATAGAAGATGACGAAAATACTTTAACCAAAAAAATGCTTACTTGTGTGTATCAAGGAAGTAAAAATAGCGGTGGTGTAACCCTCAATGCTGCGGAACAGTTAGCAAATGCACTTTCTGCCCAATTTCATAATTTATTTATTGGGAATTTGGTGGAAGAATACCAAAGTATCGTGAGTGAAGCGTATGGTCGCCCGCTTACGTGGGAACAAGACGATATTACATTGCAAAATATTCAGGCACGTGTGCGTTCTCCGAGTATTTGGATGTTTGCCAATTTGAAAAATGCCTTGCTTTTATCTACTTCCAATCGTTCAGAGGCTTCGGTAGGTTATGCAACAATGGACGGTGATACTTCTGGCGGATTAAGCCCTATTGCAGGGATTGATAAGGCTTTTTTGCGTCAATGGTTGCGTTGGCTGGAAAAATTTGGCGTTGATGGGCGTGTAATTCCTGCGTTGATTTATGTCAATGAACAACAACCTACTGCAGAACTTCGCCCTCAAGAAAATAAACAAACAGATGAAGCAGACTTGATGCCTTATGACCTTTTGGACGACATAGAAGAATTGGCAATTAGGGATAAAAAATCTCCAATAGAATGTTTTTATTTTGTAAAATCCAAATTTACACAATATTCCCCTGAACAATTAAAAATGTGGGTGGATAAATTTTTCAGACTTTGGTGCAGAAACCAATGGAAACGTGAAAGATATGCCCCTTCTTTCCATTTGGACGACAAAAACCTTGACCCAAAAACGTGGTGCAGATTTCCAATTCTTTCAGGTGGTTTTAATAAAGAATTAAAGGATTTGTATAATTTGTAAAAATGAAGGCATAAAATAAAAGGCTTACAAAGTTTTTAAAAACTTTGTAAGCCTTTTGTCATTTAATAAATAAGGTTTATGCTTTCCCCTTTTTCCTGATACTTCCTTTCCCCTTACACCTTTTAATGCACATCTGAACCTGTGATTTGATATTCAAGTTTATCAGCAGATTTAGCTACTTCCAAAACCATTTGTTTTACTTCGTCAGGCGTACAAAGTTCATATTTAATACCTGCCATTACCTCCAAATAATCCTCATCAGTAATGGTAATTCTCGCATAATCCAACTTAAAATTATACTCCAACATTTTACGAAAATCAATCTCTTTGTGTTCGTGTAGGCGACAC
>JAAFIN010000066.1:2073-22053 GCA_013297825.1 Cytophagales bacterium | reverse complement strand
TAATAATTTTATTACTAGTTCCTGCAATACCAATATGTCTGCGCTTAATTCCATAAAACAAATTTATAAACTTTTTTTTATAAAAAAAAATAAGTTCTTTTGGACGGGCTAAATAGTTACAGAAAAAAAACAATGACACCCAAACAAAAAACATATTCCACAAAAATTATCAAAAAAAGCATAAAAAAATGTTTTTTTAAGTTTTATAATTAAAAGAAATAAATTCCCAAAAGGAGATTTTTTATAAAAATGAAAAAATAAAAATCACATTTTAAATTATTTAAACTAAAAATTTAATTTTTGGTGTAATTTTTTCTATTTTTGAAAAGAAAAAAACAGTTTTTTTATCTTAAATAAATTATTGGAAAAATGAAACAAAATTATCTTTTTAATATACATCAAAAAACATCTTTTTATTTTTTAGTATTCTGTATAAATTTGTTTTTTATTTTTCCCCAAAAAATAAAAGCCCAAACTGAAGAAATAGATACTATACAAACCCAAAAATTATTGCAATTTCAGGCTTCTGAAATTATGGGTTTTGAATATGATGCAGAAGAACAAAAAGTAACCACCGCCTCCAAAAACGCTGAAAGCATCAAAAATGCCCCTGCGGTTATTACAAGTATTAGCAACCAAGAAATAGAAGGCTATGGTTATACCTCTTTGCTTGATGTATTGGATAGAATAACAAGCACCTATATAACAGGCTCTTATTTCCAAACCAATAGTATTGTGTCTATTAGGGGCAATATGACAAGCCTTTATAATACACACGTACTGGTATTGATGGACGGTCGCCCTGTACGTGAAAGTATGTTTGCAGGATTTAATACGCCTATTTATGGGAGTATTCCTATGATTTCAGTGGAACGTATTGAGGTTATACGAGGTCCTGGTTCGGTGTTGTATGGCACAGGTGCTTTTTCAGGAGTTATCAATATTATTATGAAAAAAGGTAAAGCACAAGAAAATACCGCAAAACAAGTTATAGGAAGTTTTGGTACACGTTTATCTGTATTAGGATTGGGTTATACTAAAAAAAGTTTTAACATATCAGCCTCTATACGTGCATTTGAAACAGATGGTTGGGATTTTGAGGCGTTGGATTTTGATGGCGAAAAAATTACAGGAAAATCTTTTGAAAAAAATCTTGGTGCAACTTTGAATATGTCTTACAAAAATTTTACGTATTCAGGGTATTATGGACAAAGTATCAAACCCATTTTTGCAGAGCCACGTTTTGAGATTATATTTCCCTCACACGATATGAATAATGTGCGAATGTTTCATAACTTAGGATATGATGGACAATTTAGCGAAAAATGGCGACACAGTACCAACTTTACCTATAACCATTATAGATTTTTGGAAACTGAACCTGTAGCACGACTTAATAATGCAAAAGGTTACCATCATTTTGCCTATTCAAATGATTTTTTGTTGGAACATACCCAATATATTAACCCCATAAAAAACTTGAATATTACATTTGGGGGAACTATCAATATACAAACAGGAAAATTTGAGCAATCACACCGCAATACTGATGGCTCTCTATACGCATTTGACCAAGGACTTAGAAATCCCAATCCTAATGTTGGTGTTGCACAATATAGTGATACTTGGTACAATGCTTATTTGCAGGTGGATTATTCATTTTTAGATGATAAATTAAAATTGGTAGGCGGTGGGCAATACAATCATACAAGTATCAACGAAGCATTTGTGCCTCGTGTAGCTTTGATTTATAATTTGAATAATCATTGGAATATAAAAGCCTTATATGGAGAAGCATTTAGGGCTAATTCACGTTATGAAGGGTATTCTTTGGAAAATGATGCAAGAGGAAATCGTAATCTAAAACCTGAAAAAACAGCTACATTTGAAGGAGAAATAGGATATCATACAAAAAGATTTAATGCAAAAATCACGTATTTTAATGATACAGAAACTGACCTTATAGGATTAAGTAATATAAGGGATAGCCTTTATATTGACCCAACAACGCAGGAAAGTATTCCTGTTTATCTTAATCGCCAAAAATTGAAATCACAAGGATTAGAATTTGAGGGAAGATATGTTTTAAATAAAAATTTTAGTTTTAATGGGAATTTTACCCTACAAGAGGTAACTACTGATATAATTGATGAAGATACACGCCAAACAATAGGCACAGGTTATCAAGTAACAGGTATTCCTGATATTATGGCAAAATTTGGTTTTTTGTATCGTATTCCCAAAAAAGGTTTTTCTTTGGGGGTATTTAATAGTTATTTTGGGGGTGTAAAACCTCTTAATAGATTTGAATCAGATTTTGATATACGAGAGGAAAATGAAAGACAAAATTTTAATGGGGCAATAAATGCTTATCATCACCTCTCTTTTAATACAAGTCTTGATTTAAAAACATTTTTTGAATTGGATAATATTCCTCGTATCAATATTTCTTTATTTGTGCAAAATGCACTTGATGCCAAAGTAAATTATGCAGATTATAATTATACAGTTGTAGATTCTGTGCCTGGACGTGCAGGAAGAACTTTTTATGGGGCTATAAGTGTGAAGTTTTAAAAAATTTAAGGTTTAAAAATTCTAAGTTTAATGTAAAAAACTCACAACAAATAAAAACAGGCAAAAACACTTAATTTTTCGTGTTTTTGCCTTTTTTGCTTTTTGAGAAAATTATTTTTCCTAAATTATTTTTTGTAAAAAGGTGCTAAAATTCCATCTTTTTTAACAAAATCCTTTAATTCTGACCAACTAAACGCATAATCTTGTTCTGGTTCAATGGCTTTCATCACGTGAGGCAAATCAAAATCGTGTATAAAAGTGATGCCTGTTTCGGTAATGCTAAAAGTAAGATTTTCTAATCGTAATTCTTTCGTTTTGAGTTCTTCTGCACCTTCTCCTTCTTTTTCTAATTCTTTAATTTTTTGTGCAACACGTTCTTTGATTTTTTTGCTAATGATAGTGGTGATAAATTTTTCTTGTGCTTCTTTTGAAACAAAAATGTCTTTATTTTCAATGATTTTACCTGTATTCAGGTTAAAATTAAAGCTATTTATATTTACATTAGGATGCGCCCCCATAAATTGATTTGTAACTGAAAAACTCAAAATATTATTTTTGTTGCAAACAATTTGGTACGAAATGTTTGTAATGCCATAATGTATGCCTCCCTCTTTGAGTGATTCTTTTACTGCGTCAGTGTAAGTTTTTAGAATTTGTGGCGTAGTGAGCGAATTGGTTGGGATTTCTTTTTCTTTTGTGGAAATATTTTCAGAAAAGAATGCAATTTTGATGGTATTGTTAAAATCTTTGAGTTTTTGACCAACCATTTTGCTATTTTTAACAGATTTTACTTCAAAAGATTCAAATTTGTAATCTTTTTCAGATGCACTTTTTTTTTCAATAACCGCTTGGGCAGAAACATTAAAATTGGAAAAAATAAAATAAACAACAAAAAAATAAAAAGAAGATGTAAGAAATGAATGGTTTTTCATTATAAAAAAGGTTTTTAAAAAAATGTATAAAAAAGGATTTATGAATGTGGATATATTTGACATATCACAGGCATAAATGCCTGTGCTTTACATAAAAAAACGTAACAATATGTATAGAATAGGCATTTATGCCTATTTTTTAAAATATTCATTTTTTTAATTCATTCATCAATATTCAGATTACCAAAATAACCTCAGCAATATTACAATTACAAAAAAATTAAGCCAAAAGCCAATCTCTTGCTTTGGTTTCATTATCAAAAAATTGAACTTCAAAAGGCAAAGGTTGTTCTTCCACTGTGAGTTCTACTGACATATTTGCAACTATATCACTTGGACGTAAAATAGCACATTTTTTGAGGAATTTGCTCAAAGAGCCAAATTGCTGATTTGTCCATTCCATCAATTCTACATTGATTATTTTATTTGATATTCGTCTATCCGCCAATAATTTTTGGGCTTTGTATTGAAATGCCAAATCAATTAAAAGTGTGGTATGCGTTTTGTATTGTTCTTCATCCATATTTTCGCTGGCAGGTTTCCAAAGCACGTGGATTAGTTTAAATTCTTTATCCCAAATAATAATTTGAAATTCGTTGTCTTCCAAGATTTCCATAAAAAAAATTAAAAAATTAAAAAATTAAAAAATTAAAAAATTAAGTGTTTAAAGTTTTGCTTTATGTTTAAGTTTTAAAATGTACTGAAAAATAGGGTATAAAACCCTATTTTATTGATGTTTTTTATCAATAAAGTTGTGTTTTACACCCAACTTTTAGAAACTGCACAGAGTAATATGCTTTAAACCTTAAACATTTTTCTCGTATTTTATCACTACTGTTTTAATACGTGTTTTTTTAATGAGTGCAGCAACTTGTATATTATAATTGCCTATTTTAAATTCTTCGCCAGCTTTTGGAATACGCCCAGCACGGTCAAGTATAAGCCCAGAAAGTGTTTCATAATCCTCACTTTCAGGGAGAATTTCAGGCAAAACCCTATTAAGTGCCATAATCGTTGCTAAGGCATTGACAGAATAAGAATATGGCTCTATTTCATACAAAAGGTCTTTTTCGTTTTCTTCGTCATAATCATCATATTCATCATAAATTTCACCCAAAAGTTGTTCAATCACATCTTCTAAGGTAATCATACCCAATGTTTCACCGTGTTCATTAACTACAATGGCAATTTGTTTTCTATTTTTTTGAAATTCTTTTAATAAATCCCCTAATCTTTTGTTGCTTGGCACATAAAGAGGGTCTTTTTTGATGTGTTCTTTGATATTAAACACATAATTTTTGTTTTTTCCGTTATTTTTCCAAATTTTTAATAACTCTTTGGTATAAAGAATACCTGCAATGTTGTTGATATTTTCGCTAAATACAGGAAAACGTGAGTATTCTTCTTCCACAATAACCTCCATAATCTTAGGAAGTTCCCACGCAATATCCAAACTTTTCATCAAAGAACGTGGAGTCATCACTTGTCTTACAGTTTTATCATCAAATTTAAAAACTTTTTCTAAAATCAGTTTTTTATTTTCGTGAATAATACCCTCTTTGCTACTTTCTTCAATCAATATCTGTAATTCTGCCTCTGAATGTGTTTCACCGTGTTCGCCTGCACTTTGCACGCCTATTGACCTCAATAAAATATTTGCAAAACCATTAAACAAGAAAATAAATGGCATAAATACCAAATATGAAATACGCAAAGGCAAAGCAAGCCAAATAGTAGTAGGCAAAGCATAACGTATCGCAATGGATTTGGGGGCAAGTTCGCCAAAAACTACGTGCAGAAACGTTACAAACATAAACGCAACAGGCATTGCGATTTGGTGGGCTAATTTGGTATGTTCATTAAAACCCAATGCGTGAATAATTGCCAATATAATTTGTTCTGCTACACCTTCGCCTATCCAACCCAAGCCCAGACTTGCAATGGTAATTCCTAATTGTGTTGCAGCAAGATATGCCTCTAAATTTTGGCTAATATGTTGCGTAATTTTTTGTAATGATTTATTATTGGCAGTACCAACTTCAAGTTGGGAACTTCGCACTTTGACAATCGCAAATTCTGCTGCAACAAAAAAACCATTTAACAATACCAAAAATAATGTAATTAAAACACCAAGTAGCATATTTTTTTATTTTTATTCTAAATAAATACTAAATAAATAAGATAAATTTTTCCCTAATACCTTTTTCCTGACACCTGACACCTTTTTCCTGACACCTTTTTCCTGACACCTTTTTCCTGACACCTGATACCTTTTTCCTGACACCTTTTTCCTGACACCTGACACCTTTTTCCTGACACCTTTTTCTTAATTTTCTTTCACCAAAAAAATTTCTTCCAAAAGTTCAGGGCGTTCTTCTACGCCATTTCCAACCACAAGCACGTCAGCACCAGCGTCCCAAAGACCTTTTGCTTGTGAGGCAGATTTAATGCCACCACCCACAATAATTGGTAATTGAATAGTTTTGCTAATGCCATGCACCATTTTATTGCTTACACTTTGCATAGCACCGCTTCCTGTGTCCAAATAAATTAGTTTTAGTCCAAGCATTTCGCCTGCCATTGCGATACAAGTAGCTACTTCAGGTTTGTCGTGTGGAATGGGCGTTGTATTGCTCATATACGACACAGTAGTAGCTTTGCCTCCTTCCACCAGCATATAACCTGTGGCAAGGATTTCTAATTTACTTTTTCGCAAAATGGGTGCTGCAACAATGTGTTGTCCTATCAAAAAATCAGGATTACGCCCTGAAATCAAGGAAAGCAACAAAATACCATCAGCATTGCGGTCAATGTGCATATTACTACCAGGAAAAATAACAATAGGTTTTGAGCAGTGCAAACGCACCATTTCTATTGTTTCGCCAAGTGTAGCACCTTGTATAAGGCTACCACCTACAAACACAAAATCAACTTTTTCAAAAAATTTTTTTTCTGAAAAGAATAAAGCATTTTCTGCAGTAAATTTATCAGGGTCAATCAGAAGAACCAATGATTTTACGCCTTTTTGTTTGCGTATTTGCAATTCTTCAAGAATCTTTTTTTCCATTTTTTTTCTTCTTCTTTTTCTTAAAAAAACGATTGATAAGTTGGTCTTGCACCGTATCAATGGCAAAATCCCAAATAAAATCAAATACTTTATCTTGGATTTTAGTAAAAAAGCTTCGTTTTTTTTGTTTTTTTTCGGTTACAACCACAGTTTTTGCAACTTGTGATGGATATTGTGATGATTTTTTTTTATTGCCAAATACCCAACGCAAAAGCCTATAACCAATATAACCTCCACCTGCTACGAGTGCAGTTGTTTTAGTATTTTGGATAATGTTGTTATAATTTTTGTTCAGTTGTGTTTTTATTTTTTGGGCGTGTTGGGTCAATTTTTCTTTTTTTTCTTTTGCAGAAAGTTGCTTAAATTCTTCTGTTTTATAAAATTTTTCACTTTTTTCTGCTATTTCAAGTGGTTTTTGTTCTTGGGACATGATTTTTTGAAAGTCATCTATATTTTTTGTGTGCAAAGATACAAAAAGAATTATGAATTAAGAATTAAGAATTAGGAATTATGCTAAGGGGAAAGGAGAAAGGAGAAAGGTTCAAGGGGAAAGTACAAATAGCCAAAATGCAAACGTGATTTTTTAGGAAAAGAAAATCTATTTTTAATGGTGTGTATTCTGATGGATTAAACTTTAAATTTATTTTTTTTTAATGAAAAAAACTTATAATTTTAGGAAAATCTATGAAGAAAATTTATAAATTTGTGCTTTCACAAAAAAAATCTAAAAAAATACATTTTTTTCTAAACAATTTTCCATAAAAATACGTAAATCCAAATATGCAGTTAAGCGAATACGAAATACAAGATTTTAAAATAATAAAAATTATAGGAGATTTGGACGCATCTTCTTCTATACACTTGGACGAGGCTTTTAAGATAATTTTACAACAAAAAACCACCGCTATTTTGATTGATTGCACACTTTTACAATACATTGCTTCTGCAGGTTTGGGCGTTTTTATCTCTTATATTGATGTTTTTGAGGAACAAAACGTTTATTTTGCATTGTTTGGTATGAATGAAAAAGTAAAAAATGTGTTTCAATTATTAGGATTGGAAAAATTACTAATTATTACAAATACATTAGAAGAAGCACAAGCGAATAAATTATGAATTAAAAATGATGAATGATGAATGAAACAGCCAAATACAATTTTAGGCAAGTCAAATAATAAATTATATTTTTTTTGTTTTTTGAAAAAAACTTAGACATTTCCCTTAATATAGAAAGAAAGATAAAATTTTATAATATCAATTTTTTAAAAAATATGGCAAACCAATTTAAAGCAGACTGCACAAAAGAAAACCTCAAATCCATAAGAGATTTTGTGAAAATGGTACTTAAAGGCAGTACGCTTAATGATATAGAAATCAATCAAATGATGTTAGCTGTTGATGAAATATGCACCAATCTTATTATTCACGCTTCCAAAAATTTACCCATTTCTATCATTGAAATCAATATCCACCAAACTCCTAACAGTATCCTTTTTGAGATAGTAGATAAAGATAAAAATAAACAATTAACCGAAAATAAACAATTTGACCTTGCTCCTTTTGATATTACTAAATACCAAAAACCTAATCTTCAAAATATTATCAAAGAACGCAAAAAAGGTGGTATTGGTCTAATGCTTGTCCAAAAAATAATGGATAGCGTAGAAATCCTTATAGAAAATGCTCAACAAACTTGGCGAATGGTAAAACTACTCCAAACGCAAGCATATTAGAAAAATCAAAATGTTTTTTGGAAAATTTATTTTTTCCAAAAAACATTTTTTTATTTTGTAAAAACAAAAAAACACAATTTTTATTTTCTAAAAATTGTGTTTTTTGTTGTTAAAAAAGCTGTAAGAGAAGGCTTCGAACCTCCAAAGGGTGATTAGGTTTTTTTGCAAAAACTTTATTTCAGTATTCCCCACCTCCGAGACAGGAAGGCATGTTTGCCAATTTCATCACCTTACAGGAAAGTTTAAAGTTCAAGGTTCAAAAGTTCAAGGTTCAAGGTTTAATAAAATTTTGTTCATCTTTTAATCCTAAAAAAAATCCTGCTAATCCTTAAATCCTGTAAATCCTGATTCAGACTTTGGCTGTTTCATTCATCATTTACCATTGAAAATTGCTGTAAGAGAAGGCTTCGAACCTCCAAAGGGTGATTAGGTTTTTTTGCAAAAACTTTATTTCAATATTCCCCACCCCCGAGACAGGAGGGCATGTTTGCCAATTTCATCACCTTACAGTATAGCTCAAAAAGTTCAAAGTTCAAGGTTTAAAGTTTAATAAAATTTTGTTCATCTTTTAATCCTAAAAAAAATCCTGCTAATCCTTAAATCCTGTAAATCCTGCTCTTATTTGATGTTACAAAAGTAGGGGGTAAATTTTAATTTTGCAAATTTCTTAATAAAATTTTTAAATATTTATTTTATTCGTAATTTTGTGAGAATTTATTAAGAATTTCTAAAAAAACAATATTAAAAATGGACAAAAATTTAGAACTTGACCAAGTGGATTTTAAGATTTTGAATATACTTATTCAAGATGCAACACTTCCTTATACCGAAATTGCCAAAAAAGTATTTGTGTCTGATGGTACTGTACACGTGCGTATGAAAAAACTTAGGGATTTGGGCGTTATTCAACAAGCACAATTACACGTGGATTACGCAAAATTGGGCTGGGATATTGAGGCTTTTTTGGGAATTTATTTGGAAAAAAGCTCACAATATGACCAAGTAGTGAGCCAACTCAAAGATATTCCTGAATTGGTTTCTTTGAATTACACAACAGGAGCTTATAGTATGTTTGCAAAAATAATTTGTAAAGATACCAAACACCTTCGCAATGTACTACACGACAAAGTGCAACCTATCGTGGGTATTCAACGCACCGAAACGCTTATTTCGTTGGAAACTTCGTTTAATAGACCGCTTTTTTTGGTTTAAAAAGGTGTCAGGAAAAAGGTGTCAGGAATCAGGAGAAAGGTGTAAGGGGAAAGGTGTCAGGTATTAGGAGAAAGGTGTCAGAAAAATACGACTTTCTAAAATTCCCCTTTGGGCTTTAGGAGGCGTTTAGTTTTGATTTAAAAACGAAAAAACCTTTGGACAAAATCCAAAGGTTTTTTTAATGTTTTACACACGAACTATTATACTTCTTAATTAACTAATTTTTTTGCTTACTAAACTATTTTTAGTGATAAAATTAAGTCCTAAAAAAACCTTTGAAATGTGGTTTTATGGAAATACACGAAATAATATTTTGATATGATTTTGGTGCTTATTTAATTTTATGATGCAAAATTAGATGTTTTTTTTCATATAAAATACACAATATATACGATTTCCTGTTATGTGTAAGACTTTCTGCAAAAAAAATTTTTTTGTTGTTTTGAAAAAAATCAATTTTTGGGCTTACAGTGCTTTTCAAGGGCATTTTTGCATAAAATATCGTTTGTTTTTACCCAAATGCTACAAGCACCTTTTTGGTCGTTTTCTTGTAAGGTTATTTCACCGTGATAATATTGAGCAAATTCTGCAGTATTGTCCTTTTCTAAAACTTGTTGCAAAAAAACTTTTGCATTTTGTGTGTTTTTGGACAAAATATGTAAAAGGGTTTTATTTAGCAAAAAACCAACATTTTTTGCTTCATATTCATTTGACTTTTTCAGAATATCGTTTGCTTTTTGGGTTTCGCCTTCAAGTATATAAAAATACGCAAGTTGATTTAAAGCATAAATTTCTGTTGGATTGATAGAAATTGCCTTTTGGACATTCTCAAAGGCATTTTTTTTGTTGCCTTCTGCATAATTTATTTTCGCAAGATTTACCCAAGAAAGGTCTGCTTTTGGGTTAATTTTCAAAGATTTTTCTATGTTTTGGCGAGCTTCTTTATAATTACCAATTCTAAAAAGCAAATATCCTTTGCTTTCGTAAGCCTCTGCCCATTCACTTTTTTTCAAAATCGCAATATCTAAGTCTTTGATTGCATTTTCAAAATCCTGTAATTTGAGTTGCACCAATGCACGCCTAAAATAAACTTTTGCACTATCTTTATACGTTTGGGCGGTTTGGTTGAGGGCTTCTAAGGCTTTTGGGTATTTTTTGGTAACAAAATACAAATTGGAAAGATTAAAATACACATCAGGGTTTTGCGGTTGCAATTTGAGTGCTTTGTCATAATCTTTTTGAGCATCTGCGTATTTTTCTATGCTCATTTGTGCAATTCCTCTATTATTATACAATTCCAAAAGCGTTGTATCATTTTCTATACCTTTTGAAAGAAGTTGGATAGCTTCGTTGTATTCTTTTTTCAAAAGGCTTTCATATCCTTTTTGCAAAAATTTAACTGCTTTTTCTTTTTTGGAAGATTGACAACCTCCAAGCCCCCAAAAGGAGAGAAAAGATAAAATGAAGAAAAATTTAGTATTAAAAATTAAAATGTTGTTTTTCATGAAAATTGTGAATGTTTTTTATGTATAAAAAAGATTTAAAAATAATTCAAAAAAGTAATTTAGGAATGAATTAAAAATAAAATGGATACTTTAAAAAATAGGCATAAATGCCTATTCTATATATATTTTTGGATTTTTATGTAAAGCACAGACATTTATGCCTGTGATGTGTCAAACATATCCATATTAAAATTTACACATTCCTTAAACTTTTAAACCTTAAACTTTAAACCTTAAACTAATTCTTCATTAAGTTCTATTGGATTCCAACATACTTTATCAAAATCCTGTATTTGGTCTTTTTTGATGATAATGCCTTCACTTTCCAAAAGTTCTTGCATTTGGGTTGGTGTTTCAAAAAATGCTTTTCCTGTAAGTAAGCCCACACTATTTACAACCCTGTGAGCAGGCACATCAGCCAATCCGTGAGCGTTGTTCATTGCCCAACCCACCATACGAGCAGATTTTTTTGAACCTAAATATTGCCCAATAAGTCCATAACTTGTTACCCTGCCTTTTGGAATAAGCCTCACAACTTGATAAACAAGTTCAAAAAAGTTTTGTTTATCAAATTTTTTGGTTTCTTTTTCTTGCATATTAGTCCTCTAACCCCAAAAAGGATTTTTTGTTTTAATTGAAAAAAATAAATTTTAAATTTTTGTGCAAAAAAAAGGTTTTTTTTTCGTTCTTTTGTATTTTTTCAAATGTTTTAAAAGAAATTACCTAAAATAAATGCTTACAAAACGCATAATTCCCTGTTTGGACATCAAAAATGGTCAAACTGTAAAAGGCATACATTTTGAAAATCTTATACAAGCAGGCGACCCTGTGGCACTTGCTCAAAAATATGTAGAACAAGGTGCTGATGAGCTTGTTTTTTTGGATATTACTGCCACCATAGAACAACGCAAAACATTCAAAGAACTTGTTACTACACTTGCAAGGCACTTAAATATCCCTTTTACGGTGGGAGGTGGCATCAATAGTGTAGCTGATGTTGGGGCGTTGTTGGAGGCTGGTGCTGACAAAATTTCTATCAATTCCTCTGCTGTTCGCAATCCTGATTTGATTGATGAACTTGCTTTGCATTTTGGTAGTCAATGTGTTGTACTTGCGATTGATACCAATTTTGTAGAAAATAATTGGTATGTGTATGTAAAAGGAGGCAGAGAAAAAACAGATTTATTGACCTTAGAATGGGCAAAAGAAGCGTATCAACGAGGTGCAGGCGAGATATTGCTTACTTCTATGGCAAATGATGGCACTAAAAAAGGTTTTGCGTGTGAATTGACCGCACAAGTTTCGGAAAATGTGCCTATTCCTGTGATTGCGTCAGGCGGTGCAGGTAATATGGCACATTTTGAGGAAGTTTTTACACTTGGAAAAGCTGATGCTGGGCTTGCAGCAAGCGTTTTTCATTTTGGAGAAATTTTTATTCCTGATTTAAAACAATATTTGAAAGAACGGAATATTAAAGTAAGGGGAAAGTAATTAGGGGAAAGTAGTAAGGGAAAAGGAATTAGGGGAAAGGGAAAAGTTGTAAGGGGAAAGGAATTAGGGGAAAATACAAAATCCTCCTTATTTTACTAAAAAAAAAGAAAAAATCTGTGAAAATCTGTGTCAATCCGTAAAATCCGTGTTCCAAATGAATTATTTGTTTTTTTCAGGTAAAAAAACCTCTGCGAGCATACATCTTGCACTTCCACCACCATTATTTTCTATGGTTGTAAGTGGTGCATAGAGCAAAGAAGTATATTTTTCTAAGGTTAATATTTGGCTTTGTGTCAAACTTTTAAATGCCCTTTCTGACATTATGAGATAAGTTTTTCCTGCATTATTTTGTACTTGGAGCATATTTCCTGCAAAATTTTCAAGTTGTGCAAGCGAAATATCAACAACTTCTTTACCTGAATTTTGGAGGGTTTTTATCACGTTTTCCCTGCCATATTCAGGGATACATTCTGCACAAATTACAGCAAATTTATCACCTACACACATTACCACATTTGTATGATAAATAGGTTTTCCTTGTCGGTCTAAGGCATCAAAAATCACCATTTGATAACCTGTTTTTTGCCCAAAAATGGTTAATAATTCCATATCAGCACGAGGCGAAAGACAACAATATGCGATTTTGTGTTCTCTATCCAAAATTAGGCTTCCTGTTCCTTCCAAAAACTTTCCTTTTTGTTCCCAATCACTCAAATCTTCGTAAGGTTTTTGTATCACAAAGTTTTTTTCTAAACTTTCTAAAATATCCATTCTACGTTCCAAACGTCTATTTTCTGCTTGCATTGGGTACAAAAAAATTGTTCCGTCATTGTGAAATGAAACCCAATTATTTGGAAAAATGGAATCTGGCGTGTGTGGCGTTGGCGTATCTTCCACCACGTGAACATTTATTCCTGCATTTTGGAGTATTTGCACAAAATTATCAAATTCTTTGAGGGCTTCTGCTTGTGTGATTTCTTCTGCTTTGATGGCATCAGGATTTTGAAATGAATTACTGCCTGCTGTTTGGGTATTAAAACCAAATTTTACAGGGCGAATCATTAGTAAGTGTGAAGTGGTTTGTGTCATAAGTTCAAAAAGTTCAAAGTTCAAAAAGTTCAAAAGCTCAAAGGTTCAAAAGTTCAAAAAGTTCAAAAAGTTCAAAAAGTTCAAAAAGTTTAAGGTTCAAAAAGTTCAAGGTTCAAAAAGTTCAAGGTTCAAAAAGTTCAAGGTTCAATTATTTGTAAATGACAATATTGTTGGCTGTTTCATTCACCATTTACAATTCACCATTTACCATTAAAAAAAGGCTGTTTCATTCCTAATTCCTAATTTATAATTCTTAATTCATCATTACCCTGGCATATACATTTTTTTACCTGGAAAATTTGCCATTTCTTCAGGAGATGCAGCATAATTATTGCTAAGAATCCAAATCATTTTGCATTTTGGTTTTTCGTAAGGAATATCACCATAACCATCAGTAAAGTAAATCATAGCGTCAGGTTTATATTTGTCGTTGGCATATTTGATAGGGTCATTAAAATCCGTACCACCGCCCCCTGTCATATTGGGGAGAAGTTTGCCTTTGTAGGTGTAAGTTCTGCCTATTTCGGTATCACATTCTGCTACGTGAACCTCTACACCTTGTCGCCAAATATGATAAACTTGTTCAAAAAACTTCGCAAGTTGGTCTTGGTCAATACTTCCAGAAGTATCTATTGCCACCAAAATTTTTTGTTTTTTGGCGATTTTTATGCCTGGTGAAGTTCCATATCTTTTGGAAGGACGTTTTAAGGTGTTTTTGATGTAAGTTCTTGAACTATTAGACGCAAAAACCTTTAAAATATCTTTCCAATGAAGCTGTGGCTTTTGTGTAACATCAAAATTCTCAATATCTTCCCTAAATTCATTTGGAAAATTACCAGGTAATTTTGAGCCTTTTATGATTTTACGCATATTTTTCTTCTGCTGATTTCTCAATGCTTGTCTTTCAGCTTCTGAAAGTTTTTGAATATCCTCCCAATAAATATGTTTTTCTTGCGAATCACTGCCATCACCTAAGAATTTTTGGAGATTTTGCCAAGAAACATTATCATCTTTTTCGCCATTTTTACATATACTGCATTCCTGATACAATTCCATCAGGCGATTGTAATAATATTGCGAAGATTCAAAAGGCAAAAGTTTGAGTTCTGGAAAACTTTCCAACAACACAACACCGTCAATTAACTGATTGCGTGGGATAAACTGATTAACCACCAAATCCGCAGCAACATTAAAAAGTCGTTTGTTTGACCAACGCATTGAAGTCATCACGTGGTCAAAAACCAAATGCAATATTTCGTGTTTTATGCCTCCTAATTTAAACCTAAAATTATCCAAATCTTCTTTCCAAAAATTAGGATTTATGCACAAAGTCATTTGATTTTGAATAAGTGCAACTGCTAATGTTGGAATTTGGGAAGTAACTCTCTTGGCAAGATTTGTAAAAAAATATCCATAAAATGGCTCTGCAGGTATGCGTTCTGCTGGGTCAGGGTCAAGTTTTCCCACAATGAGTATGGTAGAAATTTGTGCAACTTCGTACAAAATTTCACTTACAGGATATATTTTTTTTTCTATTTTTTGTTCAACTTGACTTTCTTCTTGTGTAGTTTCTTGTGTTTGTTCTTCTGTAGTTATATTTTCTGTGTTATTTTCTTGGTTGTGTGTAGTGTGTTCTTCCTCGTTGGACATTGAATGACTCATATTTTTTTGGTTTTTAGGTATCTTAATCTGACAAATTTATGATTTTTTTATTAAAAAATAAAAAAAGTTTTAATTAAAAATATGACTAAAAACTTTTGGAGGGTTTGAAACCCTCCAAAAGTTAAAAATAGGTATGTTATGGTAAAAAATTATTTTTTTAATTGACAAAAATCTGTATGGATAAATTCGCCAGCATTTGGCAAATTTTCTGCTGAAAAAAGTCCAATTTCATTCAAAATACCACAAATTAACAAAATATCTTTTTCCATTACAAAATTAGTGGTTGCCCAAGCGGTATCTTGCCACCAATTTATCACATCTTTTTCCACAAGATTAAATTTTTTTGCAATTTTTTGAATATTTGTTTTGTCTTTTTGAAATAAAATACTTTTTTCTCTTAATTTTTCTAAAAAAATCAAAATATCATTTTTGTACGTAGAAGTTATTTTTTCATTACAAACCATCATAAAACTTGCCCAAGGCGTAGGACATTCATCTACACGTTTTACTCTTTGGGCATCTATGTAAGGTTTTGTCATAAATTTCTCCCACATAAAACGCTGTGCTTTGCCATTTTCTAAGGCATCAATTCCTCCAACAAGATTTCCAACCGCCAAAAACTGTTCTTCTGTGGTTTTCCAAGATTTTTGGTGTGCATACACAAGCGACATAATATGCGAACCTGAACCCAAACGACTTATTGCTATGGTGTCTTGTGGTGTAATATTTTCTTGCGAAATCGTACAATGAACGCCCCAAATAATAGGCGAATTAACAAAAGGGTGTATAATTTTGAATTTATTTTCTGCTTGTTGGTTTTTGCTGATAGCATATATCAAACCTTCTGTAAGAGCAATCGCAAAATCCAATTTCCCTGACAAAAGGTCAGCCACCATTGCACCTGTGCCTGTGGGATAGTCAATCCATTCAAGTTGAATTGCACCAAAAGTGTTTTGTTCTGCTAAAAGTTGATACATTGGTTCGCTGAAATGCTCAGGAACGCCACCTATACGTAAAATAATACTCATTTTTTAATGGTAAATTGTGAATGGTAAATGGTGAATGAAACAGCTAAATTCAATTAAGAATTAGGAATTAGGAATGAAAACAGCCAAATTCAAATTCAATTTTAATTAGATTTCATTTTTATAAAATATCAAACACAATAAAGAAAATAATTTTTGATAAAAAGCAAATGATAAAAAAGCACGTTACAAAAATAATAACTTATTATCAAAATATTATCAAAAAGTTAAATTAAAAATAAATAAAACCCACAAAAAAAAACAATCAAAAATTTAGATTTTTGATTGTTTTTTTATTTTTATAAAAAATATTTTCTAAAAAGTATTTTCTAAAAATTACGCTGTTGTATCTTGTTTGCCTTTCAATGCACGTGGAATATCAATAGAACAAACTGGAAGAACGCCATTATTAACGATTTCGTAGTTGTTAGTTTTAATATCTCTTACTTTGAAAGTTTTGCCTAATGCCAAACCTGAAATATCAATTTCAATATCATCAGGAAGATTTTTTGGAAGTGCTTTTACAGTGATTTTTTTCAATTTTACCACCAATTTACCACCTTGTTGCACACCAGGAGAAACACCCACAAAACGTGTAGGAACGTTCATTTTTACAGGTTTTGCCTCATCTAACAACAAAAAGTCAGCGTGCAATAACACATCACTTACTGGGTGAAATTGTGCAGCTTGAAGAATAGCATTGTACTCATCACCTTCAATGTTAAGAAGAACTGTGTAAGCATTTGGCGTATAAATCAACTCACGAAATAATATCATTGGTGAATAAAAATGTACTGAAACACCTTTACCATACAATACGCAAGGCACATTAGCCTCGTTACGCAAATCATAAGAGGCTTTTTTACCGAGATTCGCTCTTTTAAACCCTACAATCTCTACAGATTTCATAAGAATATTTAAGAATTTTATTTGAAACAATTTGAACTAAAAAAATAAAATTTTTTAGGGTGCAAATATAATTTTTTTTATTGGAAAAACAAAATCAAATATCTAAAAGCAGGATTTTTAGGATTTTAAAATTAGCAGAATTTAACAGCCAGATTCTTTCAGAATGACACAAAATTTTGGACTTTTGAACCTTGAACCTTTTAAACCTTATTCTACTTGCACCACAAAAGCTCCTTTAAAACCTAATTTTTCTACTTTTTTTGCTAATGCTTCTGCGCCTTCTTGTGTGTATTCGTTGCCAATAAGATATTTGTAGCGATATTTTCCGTCAGTTTCTATGATTTCAACTTTTTCCTCCAATTCTGCAAAACGTTTGCTTTCTGCAGGAAGTGGTTTGTCAGTTGCCATTAGTTGAACTTTGAACACACTTTTTTGTTTTTCTTGCTCTCTAATATTTGGAATTTGGAGGTAAGTTTTGATACTGCGATAAATGGCAGATGCAATGATATTTTGACTTTTTTCATTATTCAAAAATTTTTCTTCTTCTGGGTTGCTCATATAACCACATTCCACCAAAACGCTTGGCATTTCTGCGTATTGCAACACATAAAGATTATGCCCACGTTCTTTATTATGAATAATTCCCCTAAATTTCCTTTTGACTTTTTCAGTAAATTCTTTTTTCATAATTTCAGCCAATTTCACGCTTGCATCAAGCGGAGAACCATATACGTGAATTTCAGTACCATTTATTTGTGGGCTTGGGTTGGAATTGCAATGAATACTCACAAATAAATCAGCTTTTTTGCTATTTGCAAAATCCATTCTATCTGCAAGACTTACAGTTCTATCACCTGTTCGCACATACAAAACTTCTGCATTTGGAATATTTTGCGTAATATATTTTCCTAATTTTAAAGCAATGGAAAGGTTTAAGTCTTTTTCGTGTTTAAAAACTGTTTTTCCTTTTGGTTTTCCAGGGTCTTCGCCACCGTGTCCTGCGTCAATTACGATAATACTTTTGGGGATATTAGCTTCTTTTATTTTTGCAATATCTTTTTCAAGTTGTTTTTTTGTGATGTTTTTTTGAGGTTTTTCTGTTTTTTTATTTTGCGAAAATGTATTTTTTGAAAATAAAAAACTAAAAATAATGGTAAAGACAAAAATAGTACGAATAAAAATTTTGTTTTGCAAATTGTTCATAAGAGATTTTTTTTAAAATATTTTTTGTATTTGAATACGTTGTAATTTGACAAAGATTTTGCCAAATATGCAAAATAAGGAAAATATAAGATTTCTGGTTTTTGTGTTAGGAAAAATATTTATCTTTGCAATTCAAAAAAAACATTCAAAAAAATCCATTGTAAAGTTCTTTAAATAGACTAATTTTTTCAATGTTTTATAAAATTGTAGCGTAGAAAGATAAATTTTTATTTGTAATTTTTAATATTAACCACTAAGAATTCCCTTTGGGGTTAGGGGACTTATGAAATCAAAAAATGTTTCAGTTGGTATTATCCAACTTGCGTGTGGTGCTGACACCAACCAAAATCTTTCTAAAACAATAGAACGTATTTATGCACTTGCAAAAGAAGGTGCAGAAATTATTTGCCTTCAAGAGCTTTTTAGAAGTCTTTATTTTTGTAATGTGGAAGACCACGCCAATTTTGCACTTGCAGAAGCCATTCCAGAAGGCGAAAGTACCCAAATTTTTCAACGCATTGCCAAAGAATTGGGTATTGTGATAATTGCCTCATTATTTGAAAGAAGAACCGCAGGACTTTATCATAATACTACTGTTGTCATAGATGCTGATGGCGAATATTTGGGTAAATACCGCAAACATCATATTCCTGATGACCCAGGTTTTTATGAAAAATTTTATTTTACAGAGGGTGATGGTGGTTACAAAGTTTTTAATACCAAATTTGCAAAAATTGGGGTTTTGATTTGTTGGGACCAGTGGTATCCTGAACCTGCACGTATTACTTCGCTGATGGGTGCAGAAATTTTATTTTATCCTACTGCTATAGGTTGGGAATTGGAAACATCAGAACAAACCAACCAAGAACAATATAATGCTTGGCAAACTATGCAACGCAGTCACGCCATTGCTAATGGCGTTTATGTAGTTTCGGTAAATAGGGTAGGAATTGAAGATGTTACTAATTTTTGGGGTGGTTCATTTGTAGCTAATCCTATGGGAAGTGTGATTTATCAGGCTTCTCATACAGACGAATTGCATCATATCCAAACATTGGACTTAGGAAAAATAGAACATTATCGCACTATTTGGCCTTTTTTGAGGGACAGACGCATTAACACCTATTCACCCATTACAGAAAGATTTTTGGATTAAGGGGAAAGGTATCAGGGAAAGGTCAGAAGTGCTATGTTCTTGTAAAGAGCCAAATATTATATTGTTTTAGCGTTTTGGTATTTGTGTGTTTAAGCCCTTAGGGAGTTGCCAAAAAATTCCAAAAGGCAATTTTTTTGACAACACCCTAAGGGATAAAATGCTCTTTGGAATGATAATTAAATAACTTACTCTTTTGCTTCCCCACGTTTCACGTGGGGTTACCATTGTTAAACCCTTTCAGGGTTTTTATAAGATGAATTTATTTTATTTCTTTTCCTTTATTAAATTATTATTTGGTTTTTTTCATAAAAAATAAAATTTATTTTTAGAACATAACACTTCTGGGGAAAGGTGTAAGGAAACAGCCAAATAACAGCAGGATTTTTAGGATTTTAAGATTAACAGGGTTTCAAACTTTGAAC
>JAAFIN010000066.1:0-2063 GCA_013297825.1 Cytophagales bacterium | reverse complement strand
AAGGTGTAAGGGGAAAGGCAGGGGCGATTGTTTCTAAAAAAATGCCAAATTTTATTATTTTTTTAGTAATTTTTTTTACGCAAAAAATAAATTTTATTAAAAATATAGACGATTTCAACGCTTGGAGGGTTTTAAACCCTCCAAGCGTTTGGACGGAGAAATAGAAACAATCGCCTCTGGGTGTAAGGGGAAAGGAAACAGCCAAATAACAGCAGGATTTTTAGGATTTTAAGATTAACAGGATTTTTGAACAGGATTTTTAGGATTTTAAGATTAACAGGATTTTTAAGATTTGTATTTGGCTGGTTCCATTCATAATTTATAATTTATCATTTATAATTTATCATTTATCATTCATCATTTTTTTTCGGTGCAAAATAATAAGGCGTAGGACAATTATAATCTTTGTTAATTTTTATTTTTGGGGCAGGATATTTGCCTTTTTTGTAAGGAAGTTTGGCATCTTTATAGACATTTTCCATAAAAATTCCATACACAGGCAAAGCAGTTTGAGAGGCTTCGCCCAATTCAGGTGTGCGAAACCTTACACGATGGTCATCAGCCCCCACCCAAACACCTGTAACAAGGTCTTTGGTAACTCCAATATACCAACCATCTGCATAATTGGAAGATGTACCTGTTTTTCCACCTATTTCGTTATCCTCTCCAAATAAATCAAATTCCCACAATGCTTGTGAAGTTGCACCTTGTTCTTGAACAGTTGCCTTGAACATTTCGGTCATTAAAAATGCAGTTTCTTCACTCATTACCCTGCGAGTTTTTGGGGTGGCTTTGTAAATGGTTTCACCGTGTCGGTTTTTGATTTCAGCAATGTATTGCGGTTCTGTCCAAGTGCCTTCATTCATAAAAGCACTATACGCTCCTACCATTTCAATAATAGAAACTTCAGAAGAACCTAATCCAATAGAAGGAACAGATTTTATAGGGCTTGTAATACCCATATCTTTTGCTCTTTTTTGGATAGCGTCCCAACCATATTTTTCGGTAAGGCGTGCAGTAATGGTATTTTTGGAGGTTGCCATACCCTTGCGAAGGGTTATATTATCATAAGCATATTCGTGATTGCTATTATTAGGAGTCCAGGCTTTTCTTTCGCCATTTTCTTCGTATTCAATGGTAACAGGTTGGTCTAAAAGTTTATCGCAGGGACTCATTCCACGTTCTAATGCCTCTGTATAAACAAAAGGCTTGAAAGTAGAACCTGGCTGTCTGCGTGCTTGGAATACGTGGTCATACGAAAAAAAATCATAATTGATTCCCCCAACCCACGATTTTATAAAACCTGTGCGTGGGTCAAGTGTCAATAAACCTGCTTGTAATATTTGGATATAATGTTTTGCAGAATCAATCGCAGAAACAAGGCTATCAGATGTGCCTTCCCACGAAAAAAGTTTTACTTTGCGTTTTTCACGCATTTTTTGGAGAGCAATACTATCTTTTCCTAATTTTATAAGCGAATCATAAGGAGCATTTTTTTTAATTTGGTTGATGATATATTGTTCTGCTTGTTCTGGGGTTTCGTTGGGAGCTTGCCACGATATTTTTCCTGCCCAATGTGCGTTTAGGCGTTGCTGGAGTTGTTGCATTTTTTTGGCAATGGCATCTTCAGCGTGTTTTTGGAGGCGTGAATCTATGGTCGTATAAATTTTTAAACCGTCAGTATAAAGGTCATAATTATTTTTAGAACACCATTCTGTAAGAAATTTTATGGCAGAATTTTTAAAATGTGGTGCAAATTTTTCGGTTACTTTTTCAGGTTTTACATTTAAGCCAAGCGGTCTTTTTATAAAATATTTATACTCTAATTCAGTAATGTATTTGTATTTGCGAAGTTGTCCAAGCACTGTATTACGCCTTTCTCTGCATTTTTCAGGGTGTAACATTGGGTTGTAAGTGCTGGTTGCTTTGAGCAAACCCACCAACATAGCAGATTCTGCGTGATTGAGTTGGGAAGGTTTTTTATTAAAATAAGTTTTAGAAGCGGTACGTATTCCGTAGGCACTATTTCCAAAATCAACCGTATTGAGATACATTGTCAGAAT
>JAAFIN010000065.1 GCA_013297825.1 Cytophagales bacterium | reverse complement strand
TGTGGGGGAGACCCTGAAAAAATAAATAGCTTTTGATAAAATAATAATTTAGATATTTTAATCTTTTTTTTTTACTAATCTTATTTTCTTCCTTACACCCTTAGTTTAAAACCCTCCAAGCGTTGAAATCGTCTATATTTTTAATGAAATTTATTTTTTGCGTAAAAAAAATACTAAAAAAATAATAAAATTTGATGTTTTTTTAGAGAAAATCGCCTCTGGATTTTAGGGAAAAAAGGAAAATAAAGTTTGTATTTTGTACCTGTCCCTTGCCCCTAAAAATATACCATTCCTAAATTAAAAACTGCATTTCGTCAATTAAAAACTGTATTTCGTCAAATCTCTTAAAATTGCATTTGATTTTCGTATAACTTTGTATCGTAATAATTTCAAAAAACATTATTAAAATATCTACAAATCTAAAATTGCTTTAAATACAAAAAAAACCTTTAAAATCTATTTTTTTGGATTTTAAAGGTTTTTTTAATTTTATAAACCTAAAAATATTTATTTATGAAACCAATTACTATTTTTTTTAATGTTTTATCTATTTTGGTATGTGTTTTTCTTTTTAATTTTTGTTCAAAAAAAACACCGCCCATAAAAGAAGTTACCAAAGCCAAAACCTGTTTTTCTGCTGAAAATTACACCAAACTTCACGCTTTTATCACAGAAAAACAAACTAAAAAAAAGCCTTTTTTTGAGTACAATGGTTATAATATTTATGCCCAAAAAGAAAATATTTCTTTTAAAATGGAAGGTTTTACATTGGGCAGAATTAACCTTGAAAAAGGAATACACAGTTTTGCCAAAGATGCACAAGACAATCTGCGGATTATAAGCGAAGTACAGGATATTTTTTGTAAATTGCTAAAAGAAGAAGCCTCTTAACCCCAAAAGGGGAATTTGAAAATAGTTTTATTTAATTTTCAGTTCTAAAATTTTAAGTTATTTTTGAAAATATTTTACCTTAAAAAAACATTTTATGAAAAAAACAATATTGCTATTCTTGTGTTTTGTATTTTCATTTCAAATTACAAAATCACAACCATTACATTATTTTTTTGATAAAAAAAATAACACAAAAGAAATTATTTGTTTTACACCAACACCTCTTGGCACAGACATTACTCAAAAAGCCCCAAATGCAACCAAATGGACAAATTTGAAAATTTTGAAATCACCCCCAAAAATTGGCGCACCTGGTGGATATGTGGTTGAATTTGCGGATAAATCAAAACATTTGATTACTCCAGAATACACAGGTAGAAGACCGCTAAAAATCAAAAACCTCAAAACAAATATTACAAGAACTTTTGAAATGAAAACCCTTTATCTTTTGAGAGGTGATGAAACTGAATATTTGGAATATGAAAATTCAGATAATACTGGCAAATTACTTGATAAAGCTATTTGGATTTGGAAATCAAAAGGAAGCACAAAAACTTTTAAAACTGTAACTTTTGATTATCAAAATGACATTTCTACACTTTCTTTGCCAAACGAAAAAGGCACTTACACGCTCAAATCTGTCGTTAATGACATAGAATCTGTGAATAGTTATGAGCTTACCACGCCAAGCGGAGAGAAAAAAATATTTTATTTGGAAGCAGTGAAATATGAATAAAAGGGGAAAGGTGTCAGGGGAAAGGTGTCAGGAGAAAGGTGTCAGGAGAAAGGTGTCAGGGGAAAGGTGTCAGGGGAAAGGTGTCAGGAAAACAGCCAAATTCCAATTCTTAATTCTTAATTCCTAATTCCTAATTCTTAATTGATTTAGTACCACAAAAACGCCCAAAAGCGTCTTTTTTTCAAATAATCCAAATCATCATCACGATAATAGGCTTCTCGTTCAAAAATAATATTGCGGTAAGCCTCATTGTGATTGCGATAATACACCAAATTCCACAAATAATGCCCAATGTATGCCACATAAAAAGGCAAAATTAGCATTTCTAATTGTTGAATAAGGTGTATTTTTTCGTGATTCATTATGTATTTATCTTTTGCATAATGCTTTTTTTTCACAAAAATAAAAGGATAAATTGCCATTCCTGCATAACTCAAAAATGGCAAATGGATAATAAAGTACCAACGCACAAAAGTTCAAAGTTTAAGGTTTAAAAAGTTCAAGGTTCAAAGTTCAAAAGTTTAAGGTAAAAAAACAACTATATTTTAACGAAATGATAAAACTGATACCTTTTACCTTTCTCCTGATTCCTGACACCTTTCTCCTGACACCTTTTTTACAAAAAATTCAACAAATCAAATTTATCATTTAGGATTTTTTGGTGGTCAGTTTGGAGATGTTTGTCTAAAATGGTGGCATAAATTCGCCTAAAATCCATCGTAAATTTTAAGTCGCCCTCGTCCAAATCAGTCAAATTAGGTAATTCATTCAAAACGCTTGCTTTTTTTAGACTTCCACCCATCAAATACACATTACTTGCTGTTCCGTGGTCAGTTCCTTGACTTCCATTTTGTGCCAATCTTCGCCCAAATTCTGAAAAAGTCATTATAACCACATTTTGCCAAAGATTATTTGCCTTTAAATCTTTTACCAAAGCACTCACTGCATCATTATAAACGGTCAATAAACGACTTTGTTGTGCTTTTTGGTTGATATGCGTATCAAAACTGCCCAAAGAAGCATAATAAACATTGGTGCTAATACCTGCTTTTATAAATTCTGCAGTAGTTTTGAGTTGTTTTCCTAAATCTGTTGTAGGATAAGTTTGTGGTTTTGGCGTGGTTTTATTGGTTTTCTCGTAAATATATTCCGCAGAAGATTGTGTTTCTGCAAGGGTTTTATAAAGATATTCTGCAAGTTCGTGTTCGTGGTCTTGAGCGTGGGTTTCGGTAGCTTTTTGGAGTTGTTTATTTTTGGCAATTTGATACAGTTTTTTTGCATCTTTTACCGCAAGACCTTTTACTTTATTACCTTTTAACGCAAGCCCAAGCGAATCATCTACTTCTATTGCTTCGTGTGCGAGTTTGCAATCAGTATTTTGGCACATATTATCCAAATATCGCCCTATCCAACCCGTTTGGAGATATTCAGAAGATTTGCTTCCTGTAACCCAGATGTCCATTGACCTAAAATGTGAGCGGTCAGGCGAAGGATAACCCACATTGTTCAAAATTGCCAAATTTCCTGCTTCGTGCAGTTCTTTCATAATAGGCAACGCAGGATTAAAACCTAATTCATCATTGATTTTTAATAATTCATTTTGAGGAATACCAATCAAAGGACGATTTTTGTAATAAATATCATTGCGAAATGGCACAAGCGTATTAAGTCCATCATTTCCACCAGAAAGTTGGATAATAATGAGGATTTTTTCGCCTGCATTATTTTGAAGGCTATTTTTCAAAATATCATTTGGATTTTCAAATGCTTTCAAAAAATTAGGCACCAACATTGTACCAACGCTTGCCAAAAAAGATTTTTGTATAAAATCACGCCTTTTCATGAGAATTAGGAATTAAAAATTAGGAATTAGGAATTTTTGTTATTTGAGCGTTTTTTTTGGAAAAGGATTAACACAAGTCCAAACAAAAGTGAATTTTCTTTTTTCTCCTGACACCTTTCTCCTAACACCTTTCTCCTTTTTAACAAACTTTAAAGTTTTTTTTAGCAAAAAAATAAAAAAAATCATTAGAAATGGCTATTTTTGCAAAAAAAACAATTTAATTATATGAATATAGATAAAGAAAAATACGCATTTGGCAAAGAAAATTTTTATATTATGTTTGCAGGTATAGGACTCATTTTATTGGGCTATATTATTATGTCAATGGACAATACAACATTTGGCTTTGGATTTATGGGTATTACATTAGGCCCTATTATTTTATTTTTGGGTTTTATGGTGCAATTTGTTGCATTGCTTTATAAACCAAAAAATAAAGAAAAAGAATAATTAAGTGTTAGGGAAAAGTAAAAGGTAGAAAAGTAAAAAGGTATAAGTTTATTTCAAAAAAATGGTCTGCACCGTATTTTACGAAGGTTTGACCATTTTTTTTTGAAAATTACCAACTCCTTAATTTTTAAAATTTATACAAAACAAAAAAACCTTGTTTAATGAAACAAGGTTTTTTTTATTCACTTTTAAGAAATATTTTGAGCCTCCTGTCGGAATCGAACCAACGACCTACTGATTACAAGTCAGTTGCTCTACCAGCTGAGCTAAGGAGGCTTTTTAGTTCTTAAAACAAGTTTATTTCGTCTTTGAAATATTGTTGTTCTGAAAACGTATGCAAAGATATAAGTGCTTTTTGATATTTCCAAATTTTTTTGAAAAAAAAATAAAAAATTTTTATTTTTTTTCTTTTAAATTTCAAAAAAGTGGTCAGATATTCATTAAACTGTGATATAGACCATTTTTTTGAAAAAAAATAATTAAAAAAATTATTCTTGTGCTTCTGCTGTGAGGACTTTTGGTTGTCCATTTTTATCACCTTCATATCCAAATACTTCCATAAAAGCACATTCTGTAATGCTTACAACGGTGTAAGGTTCAATCATTGCCCTAAGTCCATCTTCCAATCTTTCGTAAGCCTGTTTGATATTTTCAGCAGTAACCATTAGATATTCCACTACTTTTTTTATTTTTTGGGTAGTTTCATCTGCCAAGTTATATGTAATTTTGCATTTGTACCAAGTTGTGCTATCTTCAAAATGAAAAATATCAGCCAAAGGGCTTCTTCTTAGGTCAGTAATGTGAAATTCACCATTGGGAACTATCCCACTCAATTCACGATAAATGCGTTCTTCTGCTTCTGAATATAAAATAGCATCTACAAGATAGGCTTCTGTTACTTTTTTTACATTACCTTTTTCATCTTGTTTATTGTATTTTATTTGGCAAACAAACCAATTTCCCATAATAATTTGTTTTTAGAATGTTGTGTAAAATATTTTATAAAAATTTTTCGTAAAATTTTGTTAAAAAAGATATTTTTTATTAAAAAAATAAAAAAAAGTTTATGCAAAATTAGTATTTTTTTGATAAAATTTACAATCTTTTCAATTTATTTTCTACCAAAATAAAAAAGCCTTTTTGCAAATAGAAAAAGGCTTTTTTTTGTATTTCAAATATTTTTTCAAATGTTTTATTTTTCAAAAGGCAAAGCACCTTTTTTATTTTTGAACATTTGTTTGCTGAAATTTTGGTAAATAGATGCAAATAAAATAATTTCTCTTTTTGGCGTTTGTGGGTCATTGGACGAAATCGTAAATACATCTTGAAGCTCTTGAATTTTGTCTGCATTAAGCGTAAGTTCAAGTATTTCAGTTTGTTGTGGAGCAATTACGCTGTTAGAAAGCCCAAACGAAACACAGCCACATCTGCTTTCCAAATTAGTGATTACGAGGTCTTGTCCGCCTGAATTATAAATCATAAAACGGTGTTTGGAGCGATTTCCACTTTCCACACGTCCAAAATCATATTGATTTTTTTCCATTTGAATTGCAGGTGGAGCAGAAAGCGGTGTTGCAACTACATTGGTAGGGTTTGGATTATTTTCTACTTTTTTACCTTTTACAAAACCTTTGATATAAAGCAAAAGATTTGGTTTTTGCGTATTATTTTTTACTGTAAGACTTTTCAAAAACATTCCTGGTCTGCCATTGCTATCAAAAGAGGCTTTGATTTTGCCTTTTTTGCCAGGCATTACCGCTTCTTTGGTAAATGTAGGCGAAGTACAACCACAAGAGGCTTCTACTTTTGAGATTTCAATGGGTTGGTTGCCTGTGTTGGTAAATTCAAATTCGTGTATTGCCTGTGTGCCTTCGTCTATGTTACCAAAATCAAAAGTTTCTTCTTTGAAATTCATAATGCCTTGTGCAAAGGTATTTTTGGAAGCACCAAAAAATACAAGTGTTGTGAGTGCAAAGGCGAAAAAAATAGTGTTTTTTAAAGTTTTTTTCATATTTTATTTTTATTAAGTTTATTTTCAAATCATTTTTTAGAAAATGAATTATTTGTTTGATTTAAAAATTTGGTGTATGAAGCTTTAGCCTCATTAAGTTTTTTTTGCAAAAAATCACTTTCAAATATTGATTTTAAACGTTTTTCATCATAAAGTTCAGGAACTTTATTGTTTTGTTCTTTTGTCATATATTTTGTTTATTTTAAACGAATTATTAAAAAGTCGTACAAAGTATTTGGGTTAAAAATTTCTGCTTTTACACCTTCATTAACGCCCAAGATTATAAATTTATTTTGCAAATCTTCCCAGTTATTTTTTACAATTCTTTGATATAATTTTTTCTTTATTTCAGTGTTTCCTTGAATATGCAAACTGCTGTGTGGATATTCATTTAGAAAATTAGTTATTATTTTGAATATTGTAGCAAATAATTTTAGTAAGTCAAAATTATTAGAATTGGACATATCAGAATATTCATTTTTTTCTTTATCAAAATCTGCCAATGCAACATTGTAAGTTAAAAAACCCATATACTGAAATGCAACAATTTTTTCTATAGTATAATTTCCAACACTGAAAAAAGAGTATAGTGTATTTTCTGAATTTATTTGAGCTTGGGAATAATAGTAGGATTCTTTTTCCATTTTATCTTTTAATTTATTTTTACAAAAATACACAGTTATTTAATCAAAAAACAGAAAAAAAAAATTTTCATTGTTTTTTTAATGTTAAAAAAATGTAAATATCAATTTTAAAAATTTATAATAACAAAAATAGCTATTTTTTGAATGTTTTTTTTAAAACAGTTAAAAAATCTTTAAAGAAATAAAAAACCTTTTCAAAAAGAAAAAAAATCAGTAATTTGACAACTTATTTGAAAGTTTCATTTCTATATATTTTAAAAAAAATCAAAATGAATAAATTTTGTATTGCTTCTGTTATTTTTTTAAATATTTTTTGTGTAAAAAATCTATTATCACAAAATTATCGTTGGCAACAAAAAGCTGATTATACAATGGCGATTGATATGAATACAGACAATCACCAATTTAAAGGCACACAAAAAATCGTTTATACCAACAATTCTCCTGATACGCTTACAAAGGTTTTTTATCATTTGTATTACAATGCTTTCCAACCTATGAGTGCAATGGACGTGAGAAGTAGAACCATTGCTGACCCTGACCGTAGGGTAAAAGACCGTATTTTTAAATTGAAAAATGATGAAATTGGTTTCCAAAAAATTATTTCGCTTTCACAAGACAAACAAGCACTTTCTTATAAAGTAGAAGGCACTATTTTGGAGGTTAATCTCGCAAAACCTATTTTGCCAAAGGCAAAAGTTACCTTTGATATGCAATTTGAGGCACAAGTGCCTAACCAAATCAGAAGAACAGGTAAAAATAACGCTGAAAAAGTGAGTTATTCTATGGCTCAATGGTATCCCAAATTGTGCGAATATGACGAACAAGGTTGGCACGCTAATCCTTATATTGCACGTGAATTTTATGGAAATTGGGGAGATTTTGATGTAAAAATCACCATTGATAGTGCTTTTGTGATAGGTGGAACAGGTTATTTGCAAAATCCACAAGAAATAGGACACGGTTATCTACCAAAAGGTCAAAAAGTAAAACGCCCTAATTCGCCAAAACTTACTTGGCATTTTCTTGCCCCTAATGTCCACGATTTTGCGTGGGGTGCAGACAAGGAATATGTGCATACAATGTTACAAGCGGAAGGTGTGGATTTGCATTATTTTTACCAACCTGCTACGCCTGAAATCAAAGCAAATTGGGAAAAATTACCTGCTTATACCGCCAAAGCATTGGCTTTTTTGAACAAAAATTTTGGAAAATACCCTTACAAACAATATTCTTTCGTACAAGGTGGTGATGGCGGAATGGAATATCCAATGGCTACACTAATGAATGGCAATGGTGCTTTTGAAGGAATGGCAGGAACTGCTGTTCACGAGCTTATCCATAGTTGGTTCCAAGGAGTTTTAGCAACCAATGAAGCCCTTTATGCGTGGATGGACGAAGGTTTTAATAGTTTTGCTGGTGATGAATTTGAGGGTGGAAATCACGCAGGCACTTATCAGGCGTATTATAATTTAGTAAAAAGTGGCAAAGAAGAACCTTTGAGCCTTCACGCTGACCATTTTAACACAAATTATGCGTACAGTGTCGCAGCTTATGGCAAAGGCTCTTTGTTTTTGTTGCAATTAAGATACATTATTGGCGAAGAAAATTTCAAAAAAGGTATGCTTAATTATTTTAATACTTGGAAATTTAGACACCCTAACACAAATGATTTTATTCGTGTAATGGAAAAAGTATCAAATGTTGAATTGGATTGGTTTAAGGAATATTTTGTGAATACAACGCATACCATTGATTATGGTATTAGCGAAGTGTATAGCGAAAATGGCAAAACTTTTGCGAAATTGGACAAAATTGGACGTGTTCCTATGCCTTTGGATATTGAGGTAAAATATAAAAATGGCTCAAAAGTTACTTATTACATTCCGATTGACCTAATGCGTGGCGAAAAACCACAAACCGAAACCAAACGCATCATCAAACCTGATTGGACTTGGACTTTTCCAAGTTATTTGTTGGAAATTGAAGGAAATGCTGATGATATAGAAAGCATTATCATTGACCCAAAAGAAGAAATGGCTGATATTTCAAAAGAAAATAACAGTTATACCACCAAAAAAACGGTTACACCTTCTAAAAGTGATGTGATGTTTAAGGAAAAATATTAAAAATAATTATGAATTATAAATTATGAATTATGAATGAAGCCCCTAACTTTAATAAATTCCCCCTTTGGGGTTAGGGGCTTTGTTTATTTAGAAAAATAAAGTTATTTTGCATAAAAAATAAAAATTTAATTTTAATTTTAAAAAAAATATGAAAAAAATCACAAACTATTTATTTACTTGTGCATTTGCTTTAACAATAATTTTGGTTTCAAATAATGTTTTTGCACAACAATTAACCAAAGCAGAAAAAAAAGCATTGCAAAAAGAAATTAAAGAATTTCAAAAAAATCCTGAAAAATACAAAGCCTTCAAGGAATCTATACAAGCCAAAAAAGAAAATGTTGAAAAAAATAAAGAAGAAATCGCAAAACTTGATGAATCCATAGAAGAAATCAAAAAGGAAATCAAAGACAAAGATGCTCGTATTGACCAACTTGGCAATGAACTTATCCGTTTGCAAGAAGAAGCCAAACAAACCGCAAAAACCGAAAAAAAACAAGCTAACACTGAAGGTGTAGTTTATAAAGTGCAAATCGTAGTTCCTGAAAGTGCTTTGTACGAGGACAAAAGCCCAGAAGGTGCAAAACGTGTGCATTTTAACGGAGAACAAGACGCTGATGGAACAAGAAAATACACTTTTGGATTTTTTGGGGAACAAGCTGAAGCAGAAAAATTTAAAAAATATCTCCAAATGCTTCGCATCAAAGATGTAATTGTTACCAAATACAAAAATGGCGTAAAAGAACAATGATAAATGTTCAATGATGAATGATAAATGGAATACAGATTTTAAAGAATTGAAAGGATACACATATTTTGAAAAAAAATTGTAAAAATCCATAAAATTTGTTTAATCTGTATTCCATTTTATTTATTTTTGTGGTTGTATTTTATATGTTATTTTTCACGAAGGAATAAATTAAAAACAAAATGGGTACTTTTAAAAATAGGCATAAATGCCTATTCTATATATATTGTTACGATTTTTTTATGTAAAACACAGGCATTTATGCCTGTGAAACGCCAAAAATATCTATATTAAAATTTACACATTCCTAATTTGATTATTTTTAAACTTTTGAACCTTAAACTTTGAACCTTAAACCTTAAACTTTATGATTGGCGAACAAATACTCAACTATAAACTAATAGCACTTTTGGGAGAAGGCGGTATGGGAAGTGTGTATGTGGGTTCGCATATACAGCTTGGGCGTAAGGCTGCCATCAAAATACTGCACCAAAATCTTGTAAAAAATAGTATGATAAGGGAGCGTTTCAAAAATGAAGCCTCTACACTTGCGAACCTCAAACACCCAAATATCGTTGGGCTTTATGATTATTTGGAAACTGAAAATGGTCTTTGCTTGATTATGGAATATGTGCAAGGAAAACCATTAGACAATTATATTCAGACGGTTTCAGGGGTTATCAATGAAAATCTTGCAGTACATCTTTTTTCCCAAATATTAGATGGATTTCAGTATGCACATTCGCAGGGTGTGGTGCATAGAGATATAAAACCTTCTAATTTGATTATTACGCCTGAAAATGATGTAAAAATTTTGGATTTTGGGATTGCAAAAATATTGGATAATAACAACAACAAAAGCCTCACACAAGATGGTACTCGTATGGGAACAGTGCTTTATATGAGTCCTGAACAAGTTACAGGTGTTCCTGTGGATAATAGAAGTGATATTTATAGTTTGGGTGTTACGCTTTTTCAAATGGTAACAGGAAGGTGTCCATATCAGGAGGAGGGCAATACTGAATTTGCGATTTTTAGCGAAATTGTCCATAATCCGTTGCCTCGTGCCAATACATTTTATATTGGGGTTTCGGATATGATGCAGGCAATTATTGACAAAGCAACCGCCAAAAATCCTGATGAGCGTTTTCAATCTTGTGCAGAATTTAAACAAGCATTTAGCCCCCCAGCCCCCAAAGGGGGAGTAAATTATGAAAATCAAGTAATACAAAATCAAAATTTTTCGCAAACATCTTTTGTAAAAAGTAATAGTAAATTTGATAAAACTGACCCAGAAATTAGCCCCCCAACCCCCAAAGGGGGAGCAGGAATAAATAACCAAGAAGATAGTTATTTTGAAAAAAATGATGATGACGAAATTACTCCCCCTTTGGGGGTTGGGGGGCTTTGGGTAAGAGCTAATTATTGGTTTTCTGTTGCTTTGGTGCTTGGTGTAATATTTGGAGGAATGTATGTGATTTTAGTAAATCCATTTGAAATAACATTATTTGAAAAAATTGCATTTTTGAAAAGTAAAAAAAATCATAAAAACGAAGCAATCAAAGAACGCATTAAGAGTTTTTATAAGGCAATAGAAACACGCAATTTGGACGCAATAAAGGAATTTTATAGGGAAAAAGTGGATAATTATTTTAACAATTTTAATCGTAGTTTTTCGCCTGATATTACTTCTGCTTATAAGGCTTATTGGAAAGTTTATCCTGCGGAAAAGCACGAAATTGATATGAAAACGTGGCAAATGACCCAAGATGAAAATGGAAATTATCTCCTAAATTTCAACATAAATTATCAAGTTGAAGCGTTTAACAAAAAAGAAAAAACTCAAGAATGGAAATCACTTAATTTGAAAATGGAAATTCATTTGGACAGTGATTTGAAAATTTTTTATATTGTGCAGAAGAAAGTTTAATCAGGATTTTCAGGATTAAAAGATTTACAAGATTAAACAGCTATATTTAATCAGGATTTAAAGATTTTTTGGATAATTCAGGATTAAAATTCAATAAAAACCCTATAAAATCAGGATTTAAAGATTTTTTGGATAATTCAGGATTAAAGTGCAATAAAAACCCTATAAAATCAGGATTTAAAGATTTTTTGGATAATTCAGGATTAAAATGCAATAAAAACCCTATAAATTTGTATTTAACCTTAGAAAAATTCTGTTAATCCTTGAATCCTAAAAATCCTGATTCAGACTTTGGCTGTTCCATTTATCATTCAACATTTATCATTTATCATTGAATTTGGCTGTTTAATTCATAATTTATAATTCATCATTCATAATTAAACTTATGCGTTTCGTTCCTTCTTTCCTCCAAAAAATTGACCGTTATTTACTTGTCAATTATCCTATTATTTGGGAAACCAAAGCCCATTTTGTGGCGTTTTATTCGTTTTTTTTTGCAAATATTATTTTGTTTGCTTGTGGTTTTTTGGCATATACTGATGTAGATTATGTGCCTAATTTACCAAAATTGCACTATCATTCAAATGCTTTTCTGATAGGAATTACCATTTTGGCAATGGTATTTTATGCGTTTTATTTGGGATTTTTTCAGAATAGAATACGATATTATACCTTTTCACAAGTATTGTTAAGGTATGGCTTAATGGCTTTTATTGTGTTTTCATTTTTGAGCAATATGGTAATGTATTTTTGGGGTGTAACTGCTTACATTCACACAAAATATGATATAGCCCAAACTCGTGAAGATTTGTATTACATTCGTAAAATGGAAGTTGCAGAAAACATCATTACAAGGTTGCATTATGTGCCTTTGGAGCAAAAAAAACAGGTTTTGGAAGGTTTGAAAAAATCACATTTTAACCAAAATAATGAAGTAAATATTTTGCTTGAAACTACTCAAAAATTAGATTTGCTTTCTCAAAAAATGCACGAAGAAACCAAAAAAGATACTAATTTTTGTGAGAAATTTATTGAAAATTATAAAAAAGAAAATCCTAACAAAAAAATTGTTCTAAATGCAACAATAAACTACACAGGACACAATCAACGTGGTCAAAATCATAAATATTCTTCACACGAAGAAAGGCAGGAATCTGTAAATGCAGAAGTAGAAACAAAAACAGCAATAGAAGCAACAATTCCTAAAAGTGAAGAAGAACAAAAAAAATCTAATCCTTTCATAAGAACTTACTTACACATATTGCAAGAGGATTTTATCAATCAAAACTTCAAATCAGTTTTTATCAAAGACCGCCTTGTGCGTGATAATGTGCCTTATAATTTGGCACAATATGAAGATGTTCCTTTCATTTTGGAACTTGAAAAAATCCAAAAAATATTGGGAAAATATGAAAAATTAACAAAGAATTTTGATGCAGATTATCAAACCATTGAAAAATTAGAAAATATACTTTCGTTTTCCTTTGGAAATGAAGCACACGCTAAATATATTCCATATCAAAATCAAAATGAAGATGTTGTTGGAGATTTATTTGAAAAAAATGCAAAAAATGATTATGGTAATTTTGTAAGACCTTTTGGAATGCAAGAAAAAGAGTTGCAAGTTCAAGAATTAGCATCTTTTCAAAATCTTTTTAACAAAATCAAAAATGAAAAAAGCTTTTTTAATGTTTTAAAAGCCAAAGAAACAACAAGCGGAATGAACCATACGATTTATTTATCATTGTCATTGGTAATTGCATCATTTGTGAGCTTGGGTTTGATGTTTAGCAAATTTTATAATTTCAAAAATTTGTTAGTTTCTGTGATAATTGTTGTGGGATATTTTTCTTTTGGTATTGGTTCATATTGGCTTCATCCTGCAAGTGCTTTGTTCTTTTTGGGTATAAGTGCTATTTTGTTGATGATTTTTGGCGGTGTATTTTTAAGTGCAATTCGCAATCAATCACAAATGTTTTGGATAATTTGTGCTATAAATTTATTTTTTATCATCAATTTGTTAAGGCTTATATATTTGATTGGTAATATGACAAGTTATATTGAATATTATGAAAGTATGTGGCCTTTTTTAGAAATTCTATTTTTTGGATTGTTTGCTGTGTTTGCTTTTTGGGTTTATACTTTTTGCAATAATCTCACAAAAAAACCTTCTCAAACGATTTAAGGAAAAAAGGTGTCAGGAATCAGGAATCAGGAAAATACAATTTGTACTTTATCCTGATACCTAATTACTTTTCCCTTACACCTTTCCCCTGATACCTAACTTTTTAAGCTACTTCAAATGCAGTTTGAGCTTCTGGCACATTTTTATAAAATTTGATGCCCATATTAAAGCCCAAAGCCTGCACAGATGTAACCAAAATCGTAATTGTAGCACCTTCAATCCAAGAATCTGTATTGATAATACCTATTTGCAAGCCTTTTGGAACTGCTTTATAAAGCTCAGGCAAATACGAACTAAGCAACCAAGTGCGTGAAACGAAAGGCGTAGAAGATACTTTTTTCAAATCAATAATAATTTTTGTAAAATTATTAACTTTGATGTCCTCCAAAATCGCATTAAATCCACCTTTAAAATCTGCGTCAGTTACATCACCTTCTGCATAAACAAGGTAATATTTTTTTTCGGTATCAACAGAAGTAACCGATTTGGTCGTTTTATTTTCAAAAATTGCGTTCATAAAAAATTGTTTAAAAAGTTCAAAGTTTAAAAAGTTTAAAGTTCAAAGTTTAAGGTTCAAATTGATACCTTTCTTCTGATGCCTTTTTCTGACACCTAACTCCTGATGCCTGACTACTTTCTTGCTAAATTATCTAAAATTTCTCAAAGTTTTAAATTTTTTTCTAAATATTTTTTTTTATTCAAAAAAAAATCTAAATTTGCAACCTTAAATCATTTCATAATCATTTTAAAAAATAGATTATTGAAGAAAATTTTTGAAAAAAGAAATCAATAAACTAAAAATATTATCCAAAAATATTTTATAACTTAAAAAATATAGACTAAGACATAAAATATTTTATAAACTCTATTTTAAACAATGGCAAATCATAAATCTGCACTCAAACGTATTCGTGCTAACGAAAAAAAACGCCTTCGTAACCGTTTTCAACTCCGTGCAACAAGAGTAATGGTGAAAAAAGTGCGTATCAGCAAAAACAAAGCTGAAGCAATGGAAATCCTTAAAGTGGCTTCTGCTATGCTTGACCGTTTGGCTCGCAAAAACGTTATTCACAAAAATAAAGCATCAAATAACAAGTCAAAACTTGCTAAATTTGTGAATAAACTCGCAGCGTAATTTTAAATTATATTTGATTTTTTTATCAAATACAAAAAAACCACAAACAAACCATTTTTTGGATTTTTGTTTGTGGTTTTTTAGTTTTACAAAAATAAAACCCCAAAAATAAAAATGACCCCACAAATTATAGATACTTTTGTTCAACTTGCTCACAAAATAAAAACACTTAGAGAAGCACCTGAAAGCGAAATTTTGTATCGTGCAGAAATGGAAAATCGTTGGTTTTCTTTGGAAAATCTGCACCTTTCTCTAAAAGGAATTGAACATTTTTTGCAAAAAGAACACCTTGAAAAATGGTTTGAAATGTATAAAAATTATGCACCTGTTTCGCCCAAAAAAGTAGGTGCAATAATGGCAGGCAATATTCCTGCGGTTGGTTTTCACGATTTTTTGTGTGTATTGGCATCTGGACACGAACTGCACGCCAAATTAAGCAGTCAAGACAGCATACTTTTGCGTACTTTTGCAGAAATGTTGGGGGAAATTGACCCAAATCTTGCAAAAAAAATTCATTTTGTAGAACGTCTTAACGACTTGGATATGTATATCGCAACAGGGAGCGATAATTCTGCAAGATATTTTCAGTATTATTTAGGTAAAAAACCAAATATTATTCGTCAAAATCGCCATTCAATCGCTATTTTGAATGGACAAGAAACACGTCAGGAATTACAAGGATTGGGTTATGATATTTTTTCTTATTTTGGGCTTGGTTGCAGAAATGTAAAAAAGGTTTTTGTGCCAAAAGGATATGATTTTACGCATTTTTTTGAATCAAATCATCTTTGGAATACGGTTATAAATAATACAAAATATGCCAATAATTACGAATATCAGCGTGCTGTTAATTTGATAAATTTATTGCAACATTTGGACAATGGTTTTCTTTTGGTAAAAGAAAATACTGCTTTGGCTTCCCCTTTGGGGGTTTTGCATTATGAAACTTACGAAAATACAGAAGATTTGACCGAGAAAATCCAAATACACGAGGATAAATTACAACTTATTGCTTCTCAAAATGGTTGGTTTCCTAATTCTATGCCTTTTGGACAATCACAAACGCCAAATCTTTGGGATTATGCTGATGGTATTGATGTAATGAAGTTTTTGATGGAGAATTAAGGTTAAGAAACCTATAAGATTTTCAAAACCTTATAGGTTTATCAGAGAAGTATTTTTTTATATTTTTACAAGAAAAATTCTAAATATTTACCAAAAAAATGAACAATTTATTCCTTGAAGTAAAAGAAAAATTAGGCAAAGCCTACCAAGATTTGACCTTTTTGTTAGAATGTTTGAAAGAGGTTTTTATTGAAAATAATGCCCCAACATTAGCAAAATCTATTCCTTGGATAAATGAAAATGCAAACCAAAATAATTTTTCAACTGAAAACTCACAACTATATTCTATCGTTTTCCAACTCCTGAATTTGGTAGAAGTCAATCACGCAGTACAGGTGCGTAGAAAATTGGAAAATGAAAAAGGACTTTCTGCTATCAATGGACTTTGGGGACAAAATTTATTATTTTTAAAAAATTTAGAAATTTCTCCTGAAAATATTGCCCAAAAATTAGGAAATATCAACATTGAACCTGTCCTTACTGCCCACCCAACCGAAGCCAAAAGAAGTATTGTATTAGAACATCATAGAGAATTATATTTGCTTTTGGTGCAGTTAGAAAACCAAATGTACACCGATATTGAACGAAAAGAAATCAGAAACCAAATAAAATTAGCCTTAGAAAGACTTTGGCGTACAGGTGAGATTTTTTTAGAAAAACCAGATGTTCCTTCTGAATTGAACAATATAATGCACTACTTAGTCAATGTTTTTCCTGACGTAATTCCTTATTTGGACAAACGTTTGCAACAAGCATGGGAAGAAATTGGTTTTGATAAAAAATTATTGCAAAATGCTAACAATTATCCCAAAATTACTTTTGGAAATTGGGTGGGAGGCGATAGAGATGGACACCCATTAGTAACCGCAGAAGTTACCAAAAATACACTTCAAACTTTGCGATTAAATGCGTTTGTGGTGATTAGAAGGCAATTATTAAAACTTTTGAAAAATCTAAGTTTTGCTTTTGATTACAAAAATGCACCTGTTTATTTCAAAAATAGAATTGATTTTTTGAGAAATGAATTAGGCGAAGAAGGCAATGAGGCATTTATTAGAAATGAAAAAGAAGTTTTTAGGCAATTTGTGAATTTGATTTTGCATAAATTACCTATCAATGTGGAAAGACAGCACGCTATTGGCTTAATTGATAAAGAATTTGCCTACAAAAATCATTATGAATTGGTAGAAGATTTGTTTTTATTGCAAAATGCTTTGATTGAATACGGTGCAAAGGCAATCGCTTTTGATGAAATTCACGATAGTATTCGTTTGGTGCAATGTTTTGGGTTTCATTTGGCAAAATTAGACATCAGACAAAACAGCAAATTTCATAATATTGCCATTTCCCAACTTTTAAATGCTTGTTCGTTGGACGGAGAGGCTTTTTTGACGTGGAATGAGGACAAAAAACTTGAATTTTTTAACCAAGAATTAAAAACTATTCGCCCATTTACGCACCCAAAAACCGATTTGGCACAAGAAGCAAAAACGGTGATAGATTGCCATAAAATTGTGGCGGAATACATTGACAAAAACGATATTTTTGGCATTGGTTCTTTGATTGTGAGTATGACACATCACACTTCTGACCTTTTGGCAATGTATATTTTGGGGCGTGAAAGTGGGCTTACAACGCAAACAGACGAGGGAATTATTTGTAAAATTCCTGTTGTGCCACTTTTTGAAACCATAGAAGATTTGGAACAAAGCCCTGCGATTTTGGAGGCGTTTTTATCGCACCCAATTACCCAAAAAAGCCTTTTTTATCAACAAAAAAAATATAATACTGCGTTTCCCATTCAGCAAATAATGATTGGGTACAGTGATAGCAACAAAGACGGTGGAATTTTGGCAAGTCAATGGAATTTGTATCACACGCAAGGAAAATTAGCGAAAATTGGCGAAAAATTCGGTGTAAAAATTATGTTTTTTCACGGAAAAGGAGGGACGATTAGCAGAGGTGCAGGTCCTACGCATAGTTTTGTGTATGCGTTGCCTCCACACACGATAAATGGCAATTTTAGGCTCACAGAACAGGGCGAAACCATTGCTCAAAAATACGCCAATAAGGTAAATGCAGCGTATAATTTGGAGTTATTGGTGGCATCTGTCGCAGGAAAAACCATTGCTAATGAAAAAACGCCACAAATTCCTTATCCATTGGAAAATATTGTGAGTGAAATGTCCAAAAATAGCCTTACTTTTTATACGAATTTGATAAAAAACCCAGATTTTATTCACTTTTTTTCGCAAGCAACGCCTATTGATGCCATAGAACAAAGCAAAATCGGTTCTCGTCCTGCGAGGCGTACAGGAAAACGCTCTTTGGAGGATTTGAGGGCTATTCCTTGGGTGTTTAGTTGGAGCCAATCACGTTATAATATGACGAGTTGGTATGGCATTGGTTCTACTTTGGAGAAATTGATGTTGGAACAACCTGAAAATTTTGAGATTTTTAAGAAAAATGCCTTAGAAGATAGGTTTTTGAAGTATGTTTTGACGAATATTGACACAAGTTTGGCAGCAACTGACGAAATTATTATGCGAAAATATGCTTCAATGGTAGCAGATGAAAAAATCAGGGAAAATATTTTGGGAATGTTTGTGAATGAACTCCACAAAACCCAAAAAATGCTTTCTATTATCTTTGAAAAACCCTTTTCTGAACGCAGAACGCAACATTATTATTCTACGCTTTTGCGTGCTGGTGTGATGGCGGATATGCACGAAGCACAAGTAAATCTGCTCCAAAATTGGCGAAAAAATACAAATGATGAAAATTTATTGGGTATTTTGTTGTTGATAAATGCAATTGCTGGGGGAATGCAACATACAGGGTAGATTTTATTGATGAATTTTTTTGAAAATGGGGAATATTTTTTTATTTTAAGCGTTTCAAAAACATTGTCTATTCACAAATAACAGTAACATTTATTAAATTAAACCTATTTTTAATTTTATGAAAATTTTTTTTACGGTGATTTTCTTTTTTTTGAATCTCACAAATATTTTTGGACAAGATATTAAAGAGATTTTTAAATCAAACAAATATCAGAAAAAAGATTACCCAAAATTTAATGGAAAAATTGAAATTTCAAAAAATATTTTTTATCATTTTGGGGATAAAATTTTAAAGATTTCGTTGGAAAACAAAAAATATGAAAAATTTTTTAGTCTTGGTATTTTCAATCCAGATGTTCTTTTCGGAAAAGAAACTATAAAACAAACAAAAGAGGCAACTTTTGATAATTTTTTTAGGACTGATTCTTTAGCAATTTGTTGTTTTGAAGAAATGAAAAAATTAAATCCAAATTCTAAAACAAAAAGATTTAAGTTTTGGGTTTTTAGAACTAATGTTGCCAATCCGACTGAGTATTATATTGAATTTTACAATGAAAAAGCAAATAGATTTACTTCTATTGAACAATTTATTGAAAATTCAAAAATGACTTTTTTTTATAAAGGTGCTGTAATAATATGATTTTTGTATAGTTTCTTTAAAGTTAATAAATATTGGGTATTTTGTTGTTGATAAATGCAATTGCTGGGGGAATGCAGCATACGGGGTAGGAATGTGAAATACGTTTTTAATGTGTTTTTACTTCAAAAAAATAATATATTTGCTTAAAAAAAATTAAAATTTATGAGATTCAAATTTATTTTTATTAATTTATTTTTCATTATCTTATGTGTTTTTTTGTTATTTGCTTGTCAAGAAAGCAAAAAAATTGAAAAAACTAATGAAATAAAACCAAAATATGCTAAATTATTTACTATATTTCAAGAGAAAGGTTATAAAGTTTTACATATTTTTCCCGATAAAAATAATCTCAAAAAAAGAATAAACTTTGTTATTTTTCCCAAAGGAGAAAAGGAACCAGATGATACGATGGGACGCAAGCAATATATTAGTGCCCCTATTGAAAGCATCGTAATCTTATCACATACACATCTTGAGCCTTTTGAGATATTGAATGAAAAGGAGAAAATAACAGGCATAATAGAAAGTAATACCTTGAAAGAAGGATTTTGGCGAAAAAGGTTTGTAGATAAAAAAATAGTAGAAGTAGGTAAAAATAACGTCATAAACTCTGAAATTATCTATGAGATTTGGCTTGATGTGGGAGTTGATATTATTATGACAGGTTGCGATAAGTTAGAATTTACAGAAAAACAATTAGTAAATATATCAAAAGCAGCAGTGCCTTTTCTACCAAATTTGGAATGTTTGGAAGAACATCCACTTGGAAAAGTAGAATGGATTAAGGTTTTTGGAATTTTACTTAATAAAGAAAAAGAAGCACAAGAATATTTTGAAAAAATGGAAAAAAATTATCAAAAAAAATAAAAAGTAAGCCCCAAAAAATATTTTATATCATTAAAAACACCTCAAAATATGACCATTACAATAGATATTGCTGACGAACTTTTAAAGGAACAATCTATCAATCCTGAAATGGTAAAAGAACAGATTGCTTTGATGCTTTATGAAAAAAACCTGCTTACATCTTTTCAAGTTTGTGAAATGTTGGGTATTGCACAATATCAATTTTTTGAGTTAATGCGTATCAATAAAACATCTATCAATTACAATCAAGATGATTTTGAACAAGATTTGGGTGTATTAAATGCTATTTTTCCAAAATAAAAATTATGATAATTCTCCTTTGAGTGGATTGATATCCATTGGAGAATTGGATTTATTACAGAAAATTTATGGAAAAGTAATCATTCCAAAAGCAGTTTTTGAAGAAATATTATTATTGCAAAATAATGGTTTGGATATAAGTTCTTTTCTAAATGCAGAATGGATAAGTATAGAATACGTAAATTTTGAATTATTTATACACATCAATTTTCCACCAAAAATACACGCAGGAGAAAAAGAAGCAATGTTATTGTTTTTACAACTAAATGCAGATTGGTTGGTAATTGACGAACACGAAGGTCGTAAAATTGCAACTTCTTTGGGTATCAATATTGTTGGATTATTGGGTATATTGATAAAGGCAAAACAAGAAAACTATATCACATCATTGAAAGATTTTTTAGAAAGATTAGAAAAAAAATCTAATTTTAGATTAAGCGAAAAACTAAAAATACAAGCACTTACAATAGTAGATGAGATTTAATGTTTTCTTGCTATATTTTATTTATTAAATTTATTACAAAATTGGCGAAAAAATACATAAGATGAAAATTTATTGGGTATTTTGTTGTTGATAAATGCGATTGCTGGGGGAATGCAACATACGGGGTAACGTAGCCCATTTGTAGCACACATTTTTAGCGTGTGAAAATGTAGCGCACACATTTTTAGTGTGTGAAAAAAATGTAGCACACACTTTTAGTGTGTGAAAAAAATGTAGCACACACTTTTAGTGCGTGAAAAAAATGTAGCACACACTTTTAGTGCGTGAAAAAAATGTAGCACACACTTTTAGTGTGTGAAAAAAATGTAGCACACACTTTTAGTGCGTGAAAAAATGTAGCACACACTTTTAGTGCGTGAAAAAATGTAGCACACACTTTTAGTGTGTGATTTTTTTAAACGGAAATATAATAAAAACACACACTTTTAGTGTGTGCTACATACTTACAACACACACTAAAAGTGTGTGCTACATGCTTACAACACACACTAAAAGTGTGTGCTACAAATGTGCTACAAACGAATATAATTATATCGCCAATCTTCTGGATTTGTTACTAAATTGGCTTTTACAGGATTATTATACACGTAATTGATAATATTTTGTTCTTCTTTTTCGTTTCTAATTACTCGGTCATAACTTTCTTTTTGCCAAAAATATCCTTTTTTGTTTAGTATTTTGTTACAAATATTCGCACTGTAACCTTTGATAGATTTCATAAAAGAAGATAAATTTTTATAATTTTCCTCTGAATTTTTTTGTTGGATAGATGTATCAAGCACCCAATGTACGTGATTAGGCATAATACAATATGCTAATGTTTCATAAAGTGTATTTTCATAATACAAAATAGCATTTTTGACTATTTCCGCTATTTCAGGGATTGATAAATAAAGTTTTTCTGTATATGAATCCAAATAGTCATCTTGTTTGAAGAAATATTTTTTATTTGCAATATCAAGTTTTATATCATATTCAGGTGTGTTTATTAAGTCAGTTATTTTTTGTATTTCTTCATTGTATTCAGTTTGCCATTCTAAGAGTTTTTGATAAGGAATGGTATTATAAAGACGAAAAGTTATGAAGAATTTTTTGTATTTAGGATAATAATGAGGTAAATTACGCCTATGAAATTCTTGCAAATCATTCATATATTTTTTATTTTTATTAAATATTTGCAAAACACGTTTTTATTGTCTTTTGTTATAAAATTTGTAGGATATATTTTTAGTGTGTTTTAGCATTATTTTTGTGCTTATTAAAGTCATTTTGAAACAAAAAAATAGATTTTTCTTCTAAAAAATATGTTAGAAATAGAATTAAAAAATGAAGAATATATTTTTCATATTTACCAAAATTAAAATTTATTCATTCCCCAAAAAAGTCTTCACAAATAATTCGTGATTATAATCTGTAATAATCCACGTATTGGTATTTTGGGCTA
>JAAFIN010000064.1 GCA_013297825.1 Cytophagales bacterium | reverse complement strand
TAGAAAAATTAGAAAAAACCACCCATAACATCTTCCAGCCCCAAAAATACACACAAGAACAACTGCTTTGGCGACAAAATGATTGGCGAAATATTTGGCGTGCTTTGTGGGTGTGGGCTTTTTTTTAATTAAGAATTAGGAATGAAATAGCTTTTTTTAATTGTATGGTAATTTGTGTTTTATCAGAAAAATAGCCAGGCTATTAGATAATAAAATTTTTGTGTTTACAAATTTTAAAATATTTAAAAAATTCTCTAAAAAAACAAAAAATTATAGGATAAATAGCCTAAAAAATGGTATTTTTTATTAAAATAAGTAAGTGTTTCTAATTATTTACCATCATCACTAAATTTTTTAAAGTTGATTTTTAGTTCTTTTCCTACATTAGTAAGACATCTATTTATTGCGTATGATAAATCATCTTTCCTCATATAATCTTGTGTTCTTATCCATTTTGTTTTCATTACTCTCCATAAAGTTTCTGCAATATTAAGTTTAGGTGAATAAGTGGGCAAAAAGAAAATAAATAAGCCTCTTTCTTGCCAAATTGCCATTATTTCTTTCATTTTCTTTCCTTTGTGTAAGCTGGCATTATCTAAAACAACCACAGTTTCTTTTTTAATAGAAAGAGATAATCTATCCAATTGTTCAATGATAAAATTAGCATTGATAGATTTCTCTGTTGATGACCAAATACATCTATTATCACGACTAATTAAACCAAATACATTAAATTTATATCGTTTTTCTGATAAAACACAAACATTTTCATCTTTAAATTGCCAACCATATGGCACATACCCTTCACTACTAAAGTGTGATTCATCACCATAAAAAAGGTCTATTAATTTTCGTTCAGAAAGTAGTTCTAATTGCTTTAAAATTGATTTCTTTTCTTCATAAATTTCAGCATTTGGCTGTTGTTTGCAACGTTTTCTTATGCGTTTATATCTGCTACCATGCTTTTTAAAAAATTCTTGAATGCTTGTTTACCTACTTTTTTGTTGTTATTTTCTTCCCATTCCACACGTGCTTTATCAACACTTTGGCGGTGTTGTTCAACGCTTAATTTTATAGATGCTAAATCTTTTTCTTCCAAAATAGGTTTTCTGCCTTGGCCTTTTTTTTGCATTAAACCATCTAAACCAGATTTTATATATCTATTTACCCAATTATCTACTGTTTTAATTTCTATATCCAAAATATTACTTATTATTTTTGAGGTCATACCTTTATTTTTTAACAAAACTATATGACATCTTCTACGAAGTGTGTGATTTTAGTGTGTTTTATATGTTTCTTCTAAAATGAATAAATCATTAAAATTTATTTCTAATTTCGTCTTTTTCCCCATGATTATTACATTGTTTTTTGGTTATTTTTGCAAAAATACAAAAATAAAATAATAGTAAATAATTTATTTCACTTACTTACTATTTTTATTTTTGTAAAATAAAAAAAACATATTTATATTTGGGTTTAACTAAAAAAACAATTAGACTTATGAAATATATTGCTACAAATTTTTTTATTAAACTTATATTTTTCCTTGTTATTTTAGACACTGGATTACAAAAACAAGTAATTGCTCAAACAATTCCCATAAATACCCCAGATTGGTTCCCTACAGCATATAATCCTGCTTTTGTAGGTTCTTCAGGCGAGGCAAGGCTTTTAGGAATAACTTCATTTACTGCGTTTAAAAAAGGTAATAGTGGGGTACATCAAGTTGGTAATGTTTCTTTTGATAATGTGATTTTGAATAAAAATAAAGACGTTAATTATGGTGGCTGGGGTGCATTTATTTCTCAAGAGATATTTAATTGGAATGAATACACACAAAAGAACACGCAATTTATGATACAAGGTGCTAAAAAAATTCGATTAAATTCAAAAACAAACATTTTAACAAGAAACAAGCCTAAAAGTGTTAAAACTTCAAAAAAAGGTAATCCGCAATATTTATCTATAGGATTATCAGGTGGATTTTCTAATTTCACCCAACAAGTACCAAATCTTACATTTTCCAGCCAATACAACAACATAAATAACGATATAAATAATAATACTTTCGGAAACCTAAATAATGGTACCCAAAATGTTAATTCTTTTTTTATAGATGGTGGTTTATTGTATCATTCTCCTCAATTTTTTTTTGGAGTTTCAAAAACTTTAATTGTACCAAAATATGAAAACAACACAGGAGGTTATGAATATTTTCCGCATAGATTATCCATACAAACAGGCGGTTTTATTTTTTTAGGTAATAGATTATTGTCTTGTCCTGGCAAACTATATGAAGCACGCAATCCTCAAAATAAAGAAAGACTATTATTTACATTATTTGTTGATTGGTTTTCCCACTATCAGTTTGTATTTGGGAAAGTTAATAATACGCTTCTCAATGGAAATATTGAATTATGGATGAACACAAGCAAAGAGGGTGATAACCTTATGATGTTTGGCTTGAGAGGCAGAAGTGCGGTTTCCTTAAAAGATGATAATGTAACACAAATTATACCTCAATTTGGATTTTCATCAGATAATTTTGAAATCAAATGCGGTTATTCCATTCCTTTGCCCACTAAAAATAATATTATCAATACAGTTATTTATAATAAATTTGACTTATGCATTATTTTTAAAACCAATTCCAAAAAAACCAATAAAAATAAAAAAGCACCAAACTTTATTTGTCCTATTTAAACCCAAAAATATAATATGAACAAAATTACTACAAACAAAAATCTAACATTGTGGTTAGTGTTTTTTATTCTTTCCTGTACGCAATTATTTGGGCAAAATTGTGCCCCAAATGGTGCGTGGATTTGTTATGTTTCAGATGTATTGGCAGACCCTCTTTTAACCACTGTAGGCGAGGAAGTTACAAAATCCTATAATTTAAAAAATCAAGGGATTATATGTGCAAATCCAGCAACTCCTCCAACTGGTTCTAATTGTAACGCAGTAGGATATTATTTGGTAGCAAACCAAGTAAAAAGAAATAATGTTGTAGTGCCTTTTAACAGTGTAGCCAGTTTGCTTGCACCAACACCTACTTTTACCATCAATGCCAATCGACAAGGAATTGCAAGTTTTAAATGTGCATTCAATCAAATAGGAGAATACTGGATTGGATTTAAAATTTTTCATAGTAGTGGAGTACCATTAAATTCAAATGGATTAAGAGATTTAGAAACTACAATCAAAGTCTGCGAAAAACCAATTGTAAATCTTACTGCGCCTGCTAATCCTACAACAGTAAGTGCAGGAACATCTGTAAATCTCACTTGGGTAGGCACAAATACAAATAGTACCACACAATGCCACATAACAGGCTATGAAATAGGCATAAAAGAAGGAACAAACCCTGAAGATACAATCCGACAAACTGGTACCACAAAAACTATTGTTGTAAATCAAACAACAAAATTCCGTGTTCGTGCTAAAAATGGTTTAAATCATTGGGGGGTTTGGACTACACTAAGCACTATCAATGTAGTAGGTGTTTCTCCTCCCCCTACAAATAATGGTACATTAACTGTAAATCTAACAGGCATAAATGGTTTAGGTATTGCAGTTCCAGCTCCTGCTGGAGCACAATGGTCGCCTGATGGTGGATCAAATTATTTTGATAGTGGTGTACAAATTACAAGACCAGTAGGAAATTATACCATTACTTTTAAAAATGTAACAGATTGGGGATTACCTCCAAATATAAGTGCAGTAGTAACTGATAGTGATTTATCAGAATATAACGCAGTTTATACACAAAATCCAGGCAAAGGAATTATTAACGTAATTTTCAAAGAAAACGGAGTACCTTCCAATGATGCAAAATTCAAATATAAACTTTCAGGAGGTGATTGGAAAATAGGTGGAATAGATACAGAAGTTGATTCAGGGGTACAAGATATAGATTTTATACAAATACCAGGCTATAATACGCCTACAAGTTTTATTGTTGGTGCAACAACTGTGCAATCGTATTTTGTTCAAATAACAGTAGGACAGACAACTGTTGTTACCGTAAATTACACTACTGCCAATGATGTGGGTAGTTTGCAGGTTTTCATAAATCCTGTTGAGTTACGAAATGATTTATTATGGAGTATTGACCAAATAACTTGGTACTCTCACGCACAGGTATTACCAAATATCGCAATAGGTAGCGTAAAAATTTATTTTAAAAATGTAACAGGTTATCAAGCACCTGATAATAGAGTTGCTATTATTACAAAAAATAATACCACACCTGAAACAGGAGAATATATTTTAAAACCTATTTCGCCTGGTCGTTTGGTTGTAAAAATTTTACCAAATAGTGTCTTAGCCTTAGGTGCAAAATGGGGTATTTTGGGAATGGATACTTCTCCAACACGTTTGAATAATACTTATATTGATTTGCCTGCTGGTACTTATACCATCTTTTTTTCAAGTGTAACAAATTACATAACGCCTGGCAATATTCTTATTACTATTACAAGTGGGGGAGATATTACACAAACAGGTATTTATGTGCCTGGTTCAGACCTTAATTGTCCTACACCTAACAATCTGCAATCTGTACCTTCTTTAAATTCTGCTAATATTATTTGGGTAGGAGCAAGACCTCTAAATGCAACCAACTATGATGTACAATGGCGAAAAGTAGAAATACCTGCCACAGGTTGGAATACTTCTTCATTGACATATAGTAATGGCGTGTTAGTATTGGATGGCTTGCTTCCTAATACTGAATATGAGGTACAAGTGGCTCTAAAATGTACGCCATTACCCAATCCACGTAATTGGACTTCTATCCACCGTTTTAAAACAAAGGCAATTCCTGCAAATGGGATAATGATTTTAGCACCTAACGGGGGAGAAGTTTATACAACAGGTGGAATTATACAAATTAAATTAGCAAAATATGGTACTTCTGTTGGCACTGCTGCTATAACATTAAAATACAGCACAGATAGTGGTGTAACTTATATTCCTATTCCACCTGCCCAGTTAAGCAATACAAATAATTTGCCTAATTCATATGTAACAAAATGGAACATTCCTAATAGTTTTCCACCTTCTGATAGAATGCGTATTAAAGCAGAAATTAGTAATACCATTTTTGATGAAAGTGATGCGGATTTTACTATAAAAACAAATTTTAACTGCAACCTTTCTAATTTTCCTGCCACACCCAATGCTTACCAAAACGAAGTAAAAGAAGCTATTTGTTATTTGGTGGAAAGGGGATTTATAGATGCTACTTATAACAGTGATTTTAATAATAGTACATTGCCTATTTTAAGAAAAGACTTAGCAAGGCTAATGTTTGCTATATTGTATGGCGGACAAGCTAACATACAAACAGAAATGGATAATGCTGCTTGTTATTTCTATGATATTCCCAATCACACACAAGCAACAGATTATCATAGATACGCTAAACTAATGTCTTTGTTGGAATGGAGGGAAAGTAATACCAATCAAAATTTAGATGGTATTTCTGTATTCACACGCAATAATGCAAATTTTCATCCTGATGACCCCATTATGCGAAAATATGTATTAAAAGTGTTTGTGGAAGCATTAAATATTTCTAAATCTCCTGTAAATGACGGTGATACTGTTCCCTTTGGTGATATGTGTGCCATAGATGACACTTGGGTTTATGTAAAAACAATGCTAAGAATAGGCAGAATACTTGCCCCTAATCCTAATTTTAATCCTAATGTAATGGCTTTGCGTGGTGAAGCGTTAATCTGGACTAAAAGGCTTTTAGAACACAATGCTGTTACTGTTAAAAAACCATCAAAAAGTGATTATTTTGACCCAGGCGTTGAAAATAATGAAAGTTTTAGCAAAACAAAAGGTGCTGAAACAGGAAATCTCGTTGTGCCTACCAAAACAAGTTTTGCTTTGGGGGGACGTATAACGCTTGATTTTACCCATATATACGAATTATTTACCAATGACAGGCTAAACGAATTTTATGAAATCGTAACGCCTTTTGGAAAAGGTTGGACGCATAACTGGAATATTTATATGAAAAGAACCAACAAACCAATCTTTCCAAATACACCAAGCAAAAATAGAATGGTTATTCGTTGGGCAACAGGTCTGCACGCTTACGAACTTAAAAATGGTAGTACCACAGAATACAAAGCATATCCACAAAATGCAACTTATGATGAACTTACTGATATAGGCGGAGGGAAATTTACCCTTAGAACAAAAGATAATACCCTTTATACTTTTACACTTATATCACCTACTGACTACCCTGATATTTATTTCTTGACAGAAATAAAAGACAGAAATAACAATACTTTTACGCTTACCTACAATACAACTGCTACAACCCAAGTATGCAATGGCGGAACTATCACAAGCAAACCTATGCCTGCAAGATTGGAAAGAATCACCGAATCAGTAGCAAGTAGAAGCATAGAACTTCATTATAATAGCCTCAATAAAATATATGCAGTAAGCGAATCCGCATTAGGGAGAGAAGTAAATTTTGGGTACAATAATGACCTAAAACTTGCTACATTTACAGATGCTGAAAATAATCCAGCAACACAATACTTCTACGGACAGGGTGCTTTCAAAGATATTGTAACACGTCTTGTGTTGCCACGTGGCAACACTTACGAAATGATATTTGACAAAGACCGCAAATGTCTGGCAAATACAGTATATATGGCAGGCGGTTCAAGAATTGAATTATCAAAAACAGCACCACCAAAAGCTAGTAGTGTTACTTCACCCTCCACATCAGGCAATATAGAATACCCTGATGGTACTAAAATAACCACCACTTATGACGCTTCAGCAGGCTCCAATAACAACGCCACACAAATACAATCTTCGTATGGGGCAGGTGGTGGCTCTACAGTATTTGTGGATTATGATGCAACACATAATTTTAACCCTACCCAAATAAATGATACTGATGGGCTTAAATCCAAAGTATTAAGTTATGACACCAAAGGGAACCCTACCTTAGTGCAAACGCTTAATAAAGCAGGACAAATGCACCGCCAATTCCGCTTTACATACCACCAACTTACCAACCAAGTAGAGCAAATCATAGAAGACCACATGGGAGGACGTAACACTCGTCGCTGGTACAATACACAAGGACATCTTGTTACATTTAGTCCGCCAATGGGAATGAATGATGCTACTTATCGTACCAATTTCTATAACAATGCTTTTGGACAACCTATAAAAGTTGTAAATCCTGAAGGCATAGAAACCAATATTGAATATGACAATCTTGGACTGCCAAAAGAAATATACTCACTTGTAAATGGACAAGGTTACAGTGAAATACGCACCAAAACACTACGTGATTTGGCAGGTAGAACACACACTATTACCAACCCACAAGGACAAAATACCATTATTACCCACAATAATAATGATAATGTAACCTCTGAAACATTTATCAATGATTACAAACTCACTTACACCATAGACCCCAATGGCAATACTACTGCCATTACGCCCCAAACAGAAGGCGACATCAAAAATGCTACTGCTGCTACACTTGACCAAACCGACCGAGTTACTAAAAATGAACTTGTAGGTACAGGTATGCAAAGCGAATACACCTACGACTCAAAACAAAGACCTGAAAAAGTCATAAAAGCGGAACAAGTAAATGGCGTTAATACAATCACTACCAATTATGATGACAAAAATCGTGTAATAGGTACTTCTGCTACTGATGTAATGGATAAAATTACATACGTACCTGCTGGCACCTGTGTAGAATGTTGCACAGATTGCAACCGCATCAAAACCATAGAAAACAACACAGGAAAATACACTTTCTATTATGATGCAATGCTTAGGACTAATCAATACAACTACGCAAGTAAAATAGGCGGTATAAATTACACCATCAAATATGATTGGTATCCTGATGGCAAACTCAAAGAAATTACCTATCCTAATAGCCTCAAAGTAACCTATATATATGACCCTAATGGACGTATGACCGCCCTCACAGTTTGGAATGGCAAACAAATAAAATACTATTACAAACGTGATGGTAGAATGGATTGGTACGAAAGACCCAATGGCATCAATACTGGTATGGGATACGACAATGCTGCACGCCTCACACAATTACGCCACCGCAAAACCGCCCAAAACCAAACCCTTATTCAATGGGACTATGTCCTTGATGTAATGAGCAGGCACACCCAAGTAAACCGACAAGGTACTGAGCTAATGCCATATCCCACAGGAGAAGCCACGCCTACCACTTATGAATACAATGCAGACAAAAGCAACCGCATTACAAAAATAAATAACCTCCCAATAGGTGTAAATAACAATGGTGTAACTACTAATCTTGGAAGTAGCCAACTACAATACGACCTCGCTGACCGACTCACAAGCCTACAACTTACTGCCAATCACCCTAATAACCTACAATGTGCTTATGACCCACTCGGTTTCTTAGCAAGTGTAACGCGTGGTACCACTACCACACACCACGCTTGGGACATACAAGGCATAGGCAATATATTAGTGGAGTATGATGCAAGTGGCACACCGCTATATTTTTACATATATGGTGCGAATGGCTTAGAGGCTCGCATTGACCCTGCTGGTAATATGCAATACTACCACGCTGATTTTAGAGGCTCTACAGTACTAATGAGCAATGATGCAGGTGATGTCATCAACCGCTATAGCTATGGCGATTATGGTGATGTGGCAGAAGCACAAGAAACCTCCCCTAATTACTTCCGATATGTGGGCAGATATGGTATATTATACCTCAATGAATTGCTTTATTCTATGCGTGCAAGAATGTACTCCCCACAACTGAAAAGATTTTTGTCTGCTGACCCTGTGTGGCATCCTAATCTTTATAATTATTGTAATAATAATCCAATATTATTTATTGATATTGACGGACAAAAATACTCGTTAGCATCTATAATGGATAATACACAAATAGCCTTAGCGGGAGTTGGTATGATACCAGGTCTTGGTGAAATAGCAGATGCAGCAGATGCTGTAATAAGTTTGGCAAGGGGAGATTATGTAGGGGCTGCTTTGAGTGTTGCTTCAATGAATCCCTTTGGTGGACAAGTTGCTGGTGCTGCTAATATAACAAGAAAATTTGCTAAACATGGAGATGAAGTTGTAGGGTCACTCTTAAAGTATGGAGATGACATAACTTCTGTTAAATCTACTCAAAAATTGTCTAAAAAACAAGAAAAAATTAATAATGTTTGGGAAAAAGCAGAACCTATGCCTGGGCAAGACCCTTCTAAAATTAGAATGGATCCATCAGGAAGACCTATAATGATTGAGGATTATGGAAAGAGAAATTCAATTTATGGATGGGAAATAGAACATTTTACTCCAAAAAGTAAAGGAGGCACAAATGATATAAGTAACTTATTTCCTGGACATTGGTTAATGAATGCTAAAAAATCCAATAAAACGTTATCAGATTATGGCGTTTTTTACTCAAATTATGGATTTGTAATATTTGGAAAATAATTTTTTCCCTTTTCCCTTTGTTGGTATTCCCAAACACAAAAAACTACACCGTTGTTTTTTTACCTTTGTTGGTATTACCAAACACAAAAAACTACACCGTTGTTGTTTCAACTTTGTTGGTATTCCCAAACACAAAAAACTGCACCGTTGTTGCGTGTTTAGAAAAATGCAAGCACATTGCAATTATATATCTATTACTCAAAAAAGTACAAAAGATAGTATCACTACAAGTATAAAAGCATTTTTCGTCACCAACAACGCACACAGAAGCAAAACACTCATACACAAGTCTTTAAATACAAACGAAAGAAAAACCTATATTTTTTTCATTAAAACACTACAAAAAAATGAAATTACATCTATATATCTTTTTTCCCTTTGTTGGTATTCCCAAACACAAAAAACTACACCGTTGTTTTCCCTTTGTCGGTATTCCCAAACACAAAAAACTACACCGTTGTTGTGTGTTTAGAAAAATGCAAGCACACTGCAAAATTATACATCTGATACTCAAAAAAGTACAAAAGATAGTATCATTACAAGTATAAAAGTATTTTTCGTCACCAACAACGCACATATAGAAATAAGCAAAATGCAAGTACCAACAGAAAAATAACTTTGTCATTCTGAAAGAATTTGGCTGTTTTACTGCCAAGAACAGCCAGATTCTTTCAGAATGACACAAGCGAAAAAAGGTATTCCACAAAAATTGTCAGATTTTTATCATTAACAAGCCATTAATGTGCATAAAACGAAAAAAAATTATTTTCTAACCTATATTTTTTCATAAAACACTACAAAAAAATGAAATTACATCTATATCTCTTTTTGTCTATGCTTTTGTATATCTGTAATGCACAGGCACAAGGCACAGACTTCATCAAGCACGAGTACAATACACGTGGTATGCTGACCAAAACCATTACCAGTTGTTCCGAAACGGTATATGTGTATGATGGCATAGGCAACCTATTAAGTATAACCAGCACACCAAGTGCTACTGCACCACCGCCACCTGTTGCTCCTGATATGCTTACACGTTGCGGAGCAGGGAGTATCACCATCATAGCAAGCGGTGGGAGTGTGTATCGTTGGTACAAACCCAATGCCTCCAATAATATCGTAGTAGTTCCCAACCAAAGCGGTGCTACTTACACCACCATTGTAAGCAATACAACATTTGTATATGTTACCCAAATACAAAATGGTTGTGAAAGTCCTCGCAAACGTGTGGATATTGTGGTACAAGACGGATTAACTGCCCCTACGCTAAAATTGGGCGGATTTCCAGTAACAACAGGCACCAACAAAATATGCACCAACACCATACTAAGTGCAAGTGATGCCCCAGCAGGTTACACACACGAATGGAAAAAAGATGGCGTATTGCTTACGCAAACCACGCCAGCAATTACCATTAGTGCATCAGGTACTTATAGCGTGCGTATTCGCAATGCAGATAATTCTTGTGTAAGCCCTATATCGCCAGTGATTATCCAACAAATCAGCAACACACCTGCACAAATGCAACATACTTGCAACCCCTCAAATGTTGCTTTGGTAAAATTCACTATTTTTCCTTATAATGTTACCAACCAATACCAATGGTTTAAAAATGATGTAGCCATTCCAAATGCCATACAAGAAAGTTATTTTGTTCCTTTGAATGCACCAGGAAGATATTATTTTACAGAAAAAACTGCAACCTGTATCAGCAAATCATCTGAATTTTTAGCACCTTGTGGTGTTACAAGTGTTCAGACATTTCCAGCAGGCACAGAAATAACCCTACAACCCAATCCTTCCACTACAAGTGTTATATTATCCATTAAGAACTTTCCCAAACAAGGCACTTTAAAATGGATAATATTTAACACACAAGGTGCAGAAATAAAACAAGGAACTTACGAAAAAGTTAGTGATGACATAAATGTAATGATTGACACCGAACAATTATCAAATGGCACTTATTCATTTTATATAGAATTAGGTGGTTATTATAAGACATTGCGATTGGTAAAACAGTAGTATAATTTTCAAAAAAAAGGCTTGTCATTCCGTAGGAATCTGGCTGTTCTCTCGCAAAAGAACAGCCAAACAGCCAGATTCTTTCAGAATGACACAATAATTTTGTTGGTTTGGCAATAAAAAATTTATTTATTTTTATAAAAAAGCCTTTAAAAAACAATAAAAATATTTTTTTGACTTTTCTGCGGTTTCCAGATAGTAACAAATCAGAAATTAAAAACTAATTTTACAAATATGTATAAAAAAATACTCATTTATTTATTATTCATCTTACCCATTCAATTTTTTTATATATTGGTTGCACAAGTCAATTTGCAACCCATATTAACCTATCCTACTTGTCCAGGAAGCACTATATTGATACCTTTTACAACAAATTTAGTAGTAAGACATTGTTGTTCTTGTGGTAATTCTGTGTGTTGTTATGATGTGTATCCTTTTCCTAATAATTATGTAGCACGTATTCGTTTGAAAGGCAGTGGTGCTATTTTTACTGATTTATTTATTTCACAAACATATTCTTCACCTGATGGAGGTATCAAAGCAATATTACCCACAAGCCCTGCTTTGCCAAGCGGTGTGTATGAAATAGTAGTAGTAGCAGTAGCAGGCGGAAATAGTTGCGGAAAACAAGATGTATTTAGCAATGTACAAGAAGTACAAATAAATGTACCCAATACCGTATCAATCAGTGCAAGCGGAAATACAAATTTTTGTGCTGATGCCCCTGTAAAATTAACTGCGGTATCAGGTTCAGTTATTTTTTGGAAATGGTTGCGTAATGGTTTGCCTATTTTGATAAATGCTTCAGGCATAGATTATTATCCAACAGAGTCAGGAGATTATTCCGTTGAAATTACCAATAATTTTGGTTGTAAAAGCACCTCAAATGTAATTCCTGTAACAGTCAGAAAAGCACCCATTCCATCTTTTAACACGCTTAATGATGATATATGCAAAGATTTACCTATTACATTTAATAACACAACCACCGCAACGCTTAATCCACCCACACCCACAGGCACAATAAATTATATATGGGATTTTGGAAATGGTCAAACTTCCACACTTGCTAATCCAGTATATACTTACAATACAGCAGGCACTTATACTGTAACTTTGCGTGCAAATATTGCAGGATTTTGCGATAGAACAACCTCGCAAGTTATTACGGTGCGTCCTCGTCCCAATTCATCTATCAATATTTTGGGCAATCCAACAATATGTCTGCCTGACCCTACGAGGCTTCAAGCACCTGCAGCACCATTAAATACAACTTATACATACAGATGGTTTTTTAATAACATTCTCATTACAGGAGCTACACAACAAAATTATATACCAACTGCAACAGGCTCTTATATAGTAAGAGTTACTGACTTTGTGTCAGGGTGCGATAGTCTTTCATTACCTGTTAATATTGTTGTGAGTGCCAAACCCAAAAGTATAATTTCAGCATCTGCTACAAGAGTATGCGAAAACACCCCCATAAATTTTAATGCTACCACCACCATACCCATTAGTCCAACACCACCTATTTCTTATTTGTGGTCATTTGGAGATGGTACAGGCAATACTTCCACAGTTCAAAATCCTTCTTATACATACCCATTTGCAGGATTTTATGAAGTGCAATTAGTTACAAGTACAGGATTTTGCACAGATATCACAAAAATAGTGATAAGAGTAGATGCCAAACCTATTGCGAGTTTTAGTGCATCAGAAGTGTGTTTTGGTAGCCTTACAACCTTTACAAATACCTCCACAAATGCGATATCTCAAGTATGGAATTTTGGCAATTCTACAACTTCCACAAGTTTAAATCCTTCCTTGATTTACCCTGTGGCAGGTGATTATACTGTAACTTTGACAGTAAGGTCTATAGATAATTGTTCTGATACATTTACACAATTAGTAAAAGTACGTCCTGTACCCAACGTTCAATTTACAAATTCTTTGAATTTGTGTAGTAACAAACCTATTACTTTTACCAATACTACAACAGACATAGGAGAACCTTATACTTGTGAATGGGATTTTGGCAATGGTATAATTTCTAATTTATGCAATGCAACAACATCTTATCCTACTGTCGGTTTTTTTACTGTTACATTAAAAATCACTTATACAGGTGCTGCATCTACTTGCTCAAAAATAATTACCAAACAAATATACATCAATGAAAATCCATTGGCAGATTTTTTAGCACCTTTAGCTGTGTGTGTAGATGAGCCTGCAAGTTTTACAAATACTTCTGGAAATGCAAGTGGAAGCACAAGTAACTTTAATTATTTATGGACAATTACCAATACCAATGGAACAGGTACTGCAATAACTTACAACACAAAAAATATATCACATACTTTTGCAACACAAGGAATTTATGATGTAAAAATGCAAATTATAAATATGGTAAGTGGTTGCAATGAACAATTTATAAGGCAAATAACCATCAATCCAAAACCACAAAATGCTTTTGTTACCCCAAAAATGCTCTGTATACCAAATCAAGTTTTATTTATCAACAATGCAACAATTTCAAATGGTGGAATACAATTCTATTTTTTTGATTTTGGAGATGGTTCTCCTATTAGAACAACATCAAATCCCTCAACCATATATATATACGCAAATGCAGGAAATTATAATGTAAAAATTTGGTCTAAATCATTTGTGGGTTGCACTTCTGACATTTTTTCTACTTTGGTTAACGTAAGTCCTATTTTAGTATCTAATTTTACAAATACGCCCCCTTGTCGTTCCACAGAAATATCTTTCCAAGATACTTCTATAGGTGTAAGTTTAATTACAGGTTGGGCTTGGGATTTTGGAGATGGTAATGCATCAAATATTCAAAATCCAATACACACTTACACACAAACAGGAACATACAACGTTTCATTAACAACTACTGATGTAAATAATTGTACTAATACAAAAACAAAAACAATAACCGTAAATTCGCCACCTATTGCCTCTTTTTCTCTATCAAGAGAAAGTTTTTGCCTTAAATCCTTTACAGGCAGAGATACATTAAAGCTATCCAACCAAAGCACAGGAACAAATTCAGGATGGACGTTTCAATGGATTTTACCAAATGTTTTAGGAATATTAGGAACACTCAATCAACCTAATACATTTATTATTTTAAGTAATAATATTCCTTATGGTATTTATGACCTTAAAATGGTAGCAACTAATAATTTTGGTTGTAAAGATACAGTTACAGCTAAATTTGAGATATTTGATACATTTAATTTGGGAATAGATGTTATCTCATTACCCTCTTGTAAAAATGATAGATTAACTATAAATACAACAGGAGAAGCACAATCAAGAATTTTTAAAGTGGAGTATCAAGGCACAACAAGAACTTTAAGTAGTTTGCCAGGTAGCCCAACACAAGCTGCAGACATAGTACCACGACCAACAGAAAATGATGTAACATACAAAATAAGCATAACTGCCCAAAGAGGAGGTTGTGAACAGACTTTCACAAAGGAAATTATTATCCGTGCTATTCCAGTTATAAAATTTGAAACCTATCAAGCACCAGGTTCAAGAGAAATAACATTTTATGATAAATCTACAAATGTAATATCTGATTCAACGATTTGGCGTATAGAAGAACATCAAGGTTGCAATGATGCTTATATACACAAAGCCAAAGATAAACAGGGTAATATCATAACAGACACGCTTTACAGTCCAACATCAAATAAAAATGGCGTTCCTTTGGGAAAAAAACATAAAATTACCTTAACTGTTACAGATAAATATGGTATTGATAATGAAACACCCAATGGAACAGGAAAACCTTGCAAACTTACTGCTACATTTTTTATAGATGTTTTGTATTTTGATAGGGCTAAAATGCCAAATGGTTTCAGTGATAATCCTGTAATGCCTTCTGAAAACAAAGTTTTTTTTCCAAAATTATTATTGGAACGTGTGAAAATGTATAAAATTATTGTATTTGATAAATGGAACAAAGTTGTTTTTGAGAAACAAAAAACTATAGAACATAATAAACCTTACAGCGTTGATGCTTCACAATTTGAGGAATTAAAATGGGATGGAAAATTCCAAAATACCTCTACAGATGTTCCACCTGATACATACAATTATGTTATATACATAGAATACACTGATTGTGATACATTCAATGCTTCTGGTATGGTAACGTTTATTAGGTAAAAAATGATGAAATTTTATAAAAAAGTTATTGTATGAAAATGCAATAATTTTTTTGTTTCAGAACATCGCACAGTTATTGTTTTTCTAATAATGCGAATCAAGAGTTGAATTTTTGGTTTTAAATTTTAAATCAAAATATTATTCTGAAAAATTAAATAAAAATAGTTTTTATTAAGATAAAACAAAATATATTAAAAGTTGATTTTTCAAGAGTTTGAAATTTTTAATTTAGTATAAAAAATAACGCATATTTAAAATACAAAATATTAAAATAATACAATTTTTAGGGTTAAATTCTTAGAAAAATTATATTTTAAACTCTTGATTCGCATTAATATCATTTTTATATAACTTCCATATTTTATAGGAAGTAGTGTGAGTTCAAGTTGAGTGCCATTCATAACATAACTGTATTTTTGCATTTTGTCTGATTCTTTTTCTGTTTTGTGAATTTCATTATCAAATATTTCCCAAGTCTGTTTGTTTGGATTTTTGGAAATAATACGACCATTACCTTCAGCTTTAAATTTTATAACCATTTTTTTCTCTTTAAGAAATCTTTTTTTTAATTTTTTTTCATCATCTTTTTGTTCTTTAGTAAGTTCATTACCTTTTTCAGATATTATCTGTATGTCTACTAAAACCCATTTGCCTATTATATCTTCATTACTTTGTGCTTTTACACTAAATTTTACTATCAAAAATATGATTATGGTAATTAAAACTATTTTTTTCATATGTGGTTAGTTTTTAATGATATGTAATTATCTATTATTACGCAAAAATCTTGCTATTCAATTTTCATTACAAACAAAAAATCTAATTCAGTTTATTGAAATTCATTTTTTTTAAAAAATAAACCTCTGTTAATTTTATTGTAATTACAAGCAAAAATTTCAAAATGCAAATAAAATATTGTAATTCATAATCCATAATTCATAATTTATAATTCTCTTTGATTTTGTATTTAAAATTTCTTAACTTTGCACCCTCAAAAAAATACTACTTTTTTTAACCAAAATTCAAAAAAATGTTGAAAACACCATTAAAAGTTTCGTTCAAAATCTCAAAAAAAGTTCCTCATAAATTTAATGTTTTGTTAATCCTTTTGTGCGTAGGTTTTTCTTGTAATAATTTATTTGCACAAACGTTTGGGTATGTAGATGCGGATTTTATCCTCAAAAAAATGCCAAATTATGAAAAAACCGAAGCCAATATGCAAGATGCTATGATGAAATGGCAAACTGAAGTAGATAAAATGACCCAAAAAGTAGAAAAACTCAAATCGGATTTTATTGCAGAAGAACTTTTATTGACTGATGAAATGAAAAGCGACAAACAAGCTGAAATCAAAAAAGCAGAAGAAGATGCAAGAGCTTTTCAAAATAAAATTTTTGGGTATAATGGACAATATTTTACACGTCAAGCTGAATTGTTAAAACCACTTTTGGAAGAAATGCAAAAATCCATAGAAAAAGTAGCCCGTAAGAAAAAATTGCAATTTGTGTTTCGTAATTCTGGGGATTTGTCATTGCTTTATGCAGAAAAACGCCACGATTACACCGAAGATGTCCTTAAAGAAATGGGACTTTGGGAAGAAGAAGGAAAAGATGAGAAAAAAGAGAAGAAGAAATGAAAAACAAGCCCCCTAACCCCCAAAGGGGGAATAATTCCAAAAAAATCAGTTTCTCCATTAAATTAAAAATTTTTAAAATATATTATTTATTGCCTTTTGTTCCCCCTTGGGGGTTAGGGGGCTTATTTATTAAATATCCATAATTAAAAACAGATGTTAAATCTAAAAAAAATCACCCTTGCAGGTATGTTAGTGTTGGGATTAGCAAATGCTACCCAAGCACAAGAAAAATTTGGTTACATTGATGAGGGATATATTCTTAATCAAATGCCTGAATACAAAAAAGCTAACGCTGAAATAGAAGAATACCAAAAACAAATAAAAGCAGAACTTGAAAGCAAAAGAAAATCTTATGACGAAAAAATCAAGGCAATAGAAACTCTCAATAAGCCTGAAACTCCCCCTATAATACTTGAGGCAAAAGCAAAAGAAATTTCGGAACTTGAACGTCAAATGCAAGAACTTGCACAATCTGCCCAAACAGAAATGCAATCACGCTTGGCTAAAAAAGTACAACCACTTAGCGAAAAAATCAAAGCAACTTCTGAAACAATCGCACAAGAAAAAGGCGGAATTTTTATATTTCGCAAAGAGGCACTTGTCTATCAAGTAGAAGAAAATAATATTTCGGATTTGGTACTCAAAAAACTCAATATTCCTGTGCCTGCTAACCCTGTTGCACCTGCAGAAAGAGGAAACCTGAAAGCCACTAATAAATTTGGTTTTTTTGATGTGAATACCATTATGCCACAAATTCCTGCTTTCAAACAAGCAGAAAGTGATATGAAAACTTTTCAAACACAACTCCAAAAAATGGGCGAAGGTATGCAAAAAGACCTTCAAAAAATGATGGCATTCCTTGACCCAAACCAAAACCCTAATGCTAACGCACTCCCAGAAGCTACCAAAAAAGCTAAAATGGACGAAATTAGAAAACAACAAATGAAAATGCAGGAGTTCCAACAAACTTCTAACACGCAAAGCCAAGAAAAATACAGCAAATTGATGGATCCTATCTATAAATCACTTCAAGATAAAATCACTGAATACGCCAAAGAACAAAATATTACGTATGTCATCAAAATTGAAGCGTCTTTGATGGAACCAAGCGAACAAAATATTTCTGATGCTATCCTCAAAAAATATGGTGTTACACCTGCGGAAGTGAAGAAAAACTAAAAAAACAAGCCCCCCAGCCCCCGAAGGGGGAGTAAATCATAAAAAGGGAATTTTTAAATTTCCTAATTTAAAAGACTAAATATTTAACCAAATTTTCACTGCCTTTTTTTCCCCCTTCGGGGGTTAGGGGGCTTCCTTTCCAATGAAATCAATAATTTTCTTGTTTGTAATATTTACTTTTGTTACAAACCATATATTCGCACAACAAAAAATAGGACATTTTGATATAAATTATGTCCTTCCACAGCTTCCTGAATACAAAAAAGCTGATACTGACCTCCAAACTTTTACTAAACTTCTTAAAGAAGAATTGGAAAATAAAGAAAAGGAATTTCAGAAAAAAATGGAAGATTACAAAAAAAATGCTTCTTCTTGGGGAAATGCAATCTTAGAAAGCAAACAACGTGAATTGCAATCTTTGGAAACACAAATCAAAGAATTTTCTGAAAAAGCTGAAAATGATATTCAAGGACAACAAGCAAAACTTTTGCAACCAATTTATGAAAAAATTGAAAAAAATATGAAAGAAGTTGCAACTACCAACAGTTACACACACATATTGCGTACTGATGGCGTGTATAATGCTCCAAAAGCAAACGATATTTCGGATTTGGTGCTTAAAAAATTAGGCATCACACCCACACCAAAAAAATAATGTTATAAAAATAATGTTATAAAAATAATGTCAGAAAACTTGCTAAGTCTTTAAGACTTGGTAAGTTTAAAAAAAAGGCTTACTAATTTTTTAAATTGGTAAGTCTTTTTTATTTTTATGAGGAAAACAAAAAGCACCAATATTTTTTAAAAAATTGGTGCGTAATTGTTCAATAGAAAAGTGCAAATTTTGATATTTTTTTTAATTTATATTTTTCAAAAATAAAAATTTATCTCACTTGCGATAATTTAATTATATGGGGTTGGAAACAAGTAATCAAGAAATTATTACATTTCTTAGTAGTATATTTTTTATCAAAAGAGGTTAAGAAAACAAAAGATTTAAAAAAAAATTAAAATGAATTTAACTATAAATGGATTGAAAAAGCAGGAAATATTTTTAGCTTTTTAACCAAGACGTAAAAACTTTCAAAAAGGTAGCCTGACAATTAAAATATTTTTAAATTTTTTTTGTTAAAAAATGTTAAAATTTTGAAAACTACGAAAACCTTTGAAAAATAATAGGCAACCACTTGTGATTGCCTATTATTTTTTAACCTTAAACCGTTAAACTTTTCAAACTCTCCAACCCATCACAAGCACATCATCAGTTTGTTTTTCTTTATTTTGCCAAGATTCAAATTCATAAGTGAGTTGTTGGGCTTGTTCTGCGAAAGGCAGAGAAGAAATTTTACTCAAAAGTTCTTTAAATCTACTTTTCATAAATTTTCTGCCATCTTCGCCCCCAAATTGGTCTTGGTAGCCATCAGTAGAAAGGTAAAAAGTATCGTGTTCTGTAAAAGGAATTTGTTTTTTGGTAAAAGAACGTCTTTTTTCATTTTTATTCAAATAACCGCCCACAGGCACATTATTGCCTTCTATTTCAATAATTTTATTATCTCTTACAATCCAAACAGGGTTTTTTGCCCCAGCAAAATGCAAAATATTTTCATCTCTATCCACCACACAGATTGTGATGTCCATACCATCTCTATTGTGTGTTTCTTGTTGTTTTAATGCTTTTACAATGCTAATATGCAATTCTTCCAAAATTTCATTTGGTGAAATTTTTTCTTGCATTAAGATTATTTGTTTCAAAAAAATACTTCCTGCCATACTCATAATCGCACCAGGCACACCGTGTCCTGTGCAATCCACGCAAGCAATGACAGTAAGCGGTTGTTTTTTGTAAGGAATTTCTATCTCATCAAACCAATAAAAATCACCTGAAACAATATCACGAGGTCTAAAAAAAATAAAACTTTTAGGAAATAATTTTGAGAAATTTTCTTTTTCAGGTAAAAGTGCATCTTGAATGCGTTTGGCATATTGAATACTTGCGGTAATATTTTTATTTTTTTTGCGGATAATATCTGAAAGTTCTACGATTTTTTGGGCTTCTGCAAGTTGTTTTTGTGTGCTTTGGAGGCGATTTTCGGTATTTTTGCGGTTAGAAATATCCCTTATTGAAATAATTTGGCTAAAAACAGGGTGTTGAGGCATTGGGCGTGATTCTACTTCCAAATATTGCGTTTCTTGATTTTCTAACAAAACTTCTACCTCCATCGGAAGTGCAGTATTTTGTAAAGTTTCATCAGAAATTCTAAAAAAATAATTTATTTTTTTTCCAAAAAAATCTTCATTTTTATAACTAAAAATTTTTGAAAAAGCCTCGTTGTATTCTGCTATGGTATTTTTTTTATCCAAAAAAGCAATTCCTTCTGTGGTAACTTCTGAAAGACGTTTTAGGCGTTCTTCGCTTGCCTTGATTTTATAAAGGCTTTCTGCAAGTGCAATTTCTTTGCTCAAAGTGTGTAAAGTATTGGCAATACTTTCGCTGATTGTTTGCAAAAATTGCGTATAACGTTCTGCAGGTGCTTGTGGAAAAATCACTTCTATCACGCCAATAAGTTTGTCATTATATACAAGCGGTTGGATAAAAATAGCTTTAAGGCGAATTTTTTGGGTGGCACTTATGGAGGCAAATCTATCTTGATTTTGCAAAAAAAGCGTTTCTTTATTCATTGCAACTTGTCCCACAAGTCCCTCACCATATTGATAAGTTGTTTGGAGTTGTTGGCTGTCATCTATGGCAAAAGCTCCCACAAGCGAAATGGTTTCTGCTTGGTTATCTGCATTATACAAAGTTCCTTGCAAACCTTTGACAAAAGGCACAAGTTGCCCAAGCAGATTTTCCACCCAACTTTTCACACTTTGACCTTCCTGCCAACGCATAATTTGCATAAATTTGGTCAAAGCAGTTTGGTGAAATGCTTTTTCTTCAGGCAAAATCGCAATATTTTGATTTTTTTGTGCTTCTAAAAGTGTATTGTCCAACATATTTAATTAGGAATTGGGAATTAAGAATTAGGAATGAACAGCCAAATTTAATTAGGAATTGGGAATTAAGAATTAGGAATGAACAGCCAAATTTAATTAGGAATTGGGAATTAAGAATTAGGAATGAACAGCCATTTATACTAATTATTTTTTTTCAATTATAAAAACAATATAAATGCCATTTATCACAAATTACACATAAAAAAGCTATTCTTTTTTTTCTTCCACAAAAAAATCCAAAGGAAGCATATTGCTTATTTTTTTTTCGGTAAGGTAACCTTCATATAAAATATCTAAATTTTCAATTACATAACCATCTTTTTGTAAAAAAACATCTGGTTTATTGAACACCAAAACCGAAGATTTTGCTGGGAGATTGGAAGATTTATCTGTTTTATAAACTACGTGAAGGCAACTTTTGAGGTTTATTTTTCGCAAAGAAGTGTCTTGTGGAGCTACAATGATGATGTTGTCTGCTTTTGTGAGGTTTTTGTTTTCAATGTATTGTACGGTTTTGGGCAAATTACGTTTTTCTATCCAATAATTTAAACTATCTTGGAGAGGATTAGGCACAAAATTTTGTGTATTGGTGTGTGTAACACTTCCTATGCCTGTTGGGCTTGTTTTGGAGGGAATGGTAATAGTTTGCATTGTGCCTTTTTGCATATTTTTAGGCATAAATTGCTTAATTTTTTGGTTGATGAGGCTATCACTTGGACGATTGCTATTTGGGTGGCGAATAAGCCTTCTACAAATAAATTCTTCTTGTTCCCAATTTTCGTGATACAAACTCCTTATAAAGTGCATAATAGAACCTTTGTAGGCTTGTTCTCTATTTTTTTTCCACTTTTTAATTTGTTTTGGTGTGCCTTTCATTTCCTCAAAAAAAGGATAACCAACTATTAGAGTTCTTTAAATGAGAGATTTTTACCAAATATTTAATTTTTAAATATTTTAAGTGTTTTATCAAAATTTTTCATTACTTTTTGTTTATATTTTTAACGTATAATTTAAAATTCCATAAGG
>JAAFIN010000063.1 GCA_013297825.1 Cytophagales bacterium | reverse complement strand
CAATAAATCTCAAATTCCTTTGTGGTTTTTGGTCAATTTTTAGGGGAATAAATTGTAAATCATCATAAATAAATGGAATTATAACCTTGTTTTTTTCGCCTACAATGCCACATTTACCATTTTTTTTGACTTTAAATAAATTGTGTTGGGTTTCAGGCAAAAAAAACTGTTTATCAAATTCAGTTTTATCAAATTCGTATTCATCAGGCAAAAACCATTCGCCTGTATCTGACAAATAACCCATTTTTTTATCTATATTCACTACCAAAGCACTATTTGCAATAAATTTCTCTGCATAAAAAAAACCTTCTTTTAATAAAAAATTGCCTTTTTTATCCAAAAAATAATAAAAACGTGAATTTTCTCCTTTTTGGTTTTTTTGCTCCCCCTTTGGGGGCTGGGGGGCTTCTTTCACCCTCAAAAATCCTCCTTGAAATTGCGTATCTGCAAGCTCATAACCTTCTGGGATTTCGCCCAATTTTTCGCCTTTGTTGTTGATAATTTGCCAAGTTGTTTTTGTAAAAACTTCGTTTTCGCTGACTAATGCGATATTTTCATTAAAATTGTGTATTTGAGCATATTTACAAGGAATTTGCAAAATGCCTTTATTATCCAAAAAACCGAATTTTCCATCTTTTTTGATAAAAACAAGCCCATTTTTAAAAACTTGTTTTTTATACATAGAAAAATCAAGTTGCGAATTTTCTTGTAAAAAGATTTTATTTTTTGTGTCCCAAAATAATATTTGGTTGTCTTTTGCACAAGTAACCATATTTTCAGCGATTTCACTCACAAAATCATACTGTAAAGGCAATATTTCATTTCCAAAAGTATTGATAAAACCCCATTTTCCATTTTTGCGAACTCTTGCAAGCTGATTTTGAAAACGCAATTTCAAATAAATATAATTATTTTTTTCCTCCAAAGCATCAATTTTAAGGCTTTCATTTGGGGAATTTTTTTGAAAAAAAGAATGATTTTCTACATTTTCTACTTCAAATTGTGGTACAATCTGCGTTCTACCTTCGTGTGTGATTACACCCCAAAGATTATTTTGCATAATACCCAAAAGTCCTTTTTCGCCACATTCACGAATAAGGTCATATTTTAGTGGAATTTCCTCAAAAATTTCTTTTATTTTGCCTTTGTATTTGGGTGAAAAGCCCCATTTTCCTTGATGACCGCTTTTGTCAGTGCCTTTATATACAGTAATATGCGTTTGTTTGCTTGCACCATATACCAAATCATATGCTGTTGGGAGGAATATTTCGCCTTTTTGGTCAATAAGCCCCCATTTATTATTTTTTTTTACCTTTGCAAGTTCATTGATAAATAATTTTACATCTTGGTATTCAGGTTTTACAATTATTTTTTTTCGCCAATCACAAAAACCCCAAAGATTTCCCTTGCGATAAGGCACAAGTTCTGCGTAATATTGTGGAGGATATTGTGCAAAAATTGTATAAGCATAAAAACATAAGACAAAAACTGTGATGAGGAATTTTAAAAACATAGGTGTTTTTTTATTTTTTTGATGCCAAATTATATTTTTCTTTTTTCAAAAATAATCTTTTTTGCGTTATTTTACAATAAGGTATTTCCCTTACTACTTTCCCCTTGAATTTTTGTATTTCCTTTCCCCTTGTCTTTATTTATGCTTTTTTATAAACTTTCTTTTGAACTCATTGGCGAACCGCCCCAACTTGTCCAAATTTATATAGAACCTCAACACAAATTGATTTGTAATGCTCAAAGTGTGTGGAGTGTGGAAGGACAAATCGTGTGGGAAACCAAAGATGATGATGGAATTTCGGAAATAAAACCTAAAAATAACCCAGAAAATAAATTAATGTCAGACAGCCAAGCAGATAAAATTTGGGAAATTTCAGAAAAAAATACTAAAAATCGTACAAAACAAAATCAAAGAGAACAAACAGAAAACAATCTTTTTGAGGATTTTTCCACAGAAAATACAACCAAAAAAACAACAAAAAATAGGAGAAATAAACCTCAAATAGAAGAAATAGAAAAAGGTTTTTTGGAAAAACTTTGGGGAGCAACCAAAAAAAGTTTGCAAAATTTTTTTCCTACGCCTATTCCTAAAAATCAAAAAACAAGCCACTTAACCCCCAAAGGGAGAACAAATGTAGAGGAAAAAAATCATTCATCAGAAGAAAAACACGAAGAAATAAACGCCAAAGAAAATTTGGAAAATGAACATACTGAAATTTCCCCAAAAGAAGAAAATCATTTAGAGAATTTGGATAAAAAAGAGGAAATCAATGTAGAAGAAAAGAAAAATGAAGGCTTAAAATGGGTATTTTCTTCACAATTAACGCATTTTTATAATCCTGACCAATATATCAGGACGATTGTGTGCGGAGGTGATGAAACCAATGGACAAGTGTTGTGTATTGATTTGGCTGAAATGCCTAATTATAAGATTTTATGCAAACAAAATGCGTTTGTGATTGCACGTTTTGGCACAAAAATTAGTTGTTTTTGGAAAAATGAAATCCAAAAAACTGCATTTTTGGAAATTCAAGGTGATGATTATATTTTTTTGAAAAGCAATCATTTTCTCAAAGAATATTATTTGGAAGATGACACCATCATTGTTCCTTTGCACAAACTTTTAGCTTTTCAAAATATACTGCATTTTTCAGAAATAAATAACAAAACTTTGTTAGATGCTCATACTCAAAGCGAAATTATGCTTGTGCAACTCACAGGTAGAGGAAAATATTGGATTGGATAAAATTCAATGTTAAATGTTGAATGATGAATGAAACAGCCAAATTCAATGTTAAATGATAAATGTTAAATGATGAATGAGCCATTTTTAATGTTTGATAAAATATTAAAATAAAATTTTGAATTTTAAAGGCTGTTGGCTGTTTCATTTAACATTCAACATTTATCATTTAACATTATAAACGTGTTCATACATCTCTGCAACACGTTTTTGCGTGAATTTTTGCATTACTTCATTGCGAGCTTCTTGTTGCAATAACTCATAATTTTGGTGATTGGCACAAAAATAAATGCCATTTGCCAAATCTTCCGCATTTTTATAATGGGCAATATAACCGCTTTTTTGGTGTGTAAGCATTTCAGGAATGCCTCCTGTATCAAAAGCAACCGAAGGCGTGCCACAAGCCAAAGTTTCCATCAAAGTATTAGGTAAATTGTCTTCTAAGGAAGGCAACACAAACACATCAGCACTATTATACGCTTCACAAAGGGCATCAGTTCCCTGCAATACACCCAAATTATGCACTTTAAATGGTAAATTTGGGAGATTTTTTGGTGTTTTTCCAAAAATCAAAAGCTCTATTTTTTCAGCAATGTTTTTATAATTTTCCTGTGATTTTTCTTTTAAAATTTCTAAACTTTTTACCAAATAATCAAAACCTTTTCTTTCGTCTTGAATATTCATTGCCCCAAAAAGAATTAAAAATTTATCCAAAGGAAGACCTAATTTTTTGCGAATTTCTTGTTTTTTTTCTTTTGAAAAAGGCAAAAAAACATCTGTGTCAATGGGATTGGGAATTGCAGAAATTTTAGGAAAAAAATTTGAATTTGTACTGCGTTTTACCATACTACTTTTGGCTACTTCATCAGCAATCCACCTGCTACAACCTACCCAATGAATATTTTTGTTGTAAAAAATATTAAATTTTTGCTTAAAAATTTTATGACTCCAATCATTTTTGCCTGAAAAATAAAGTCTTGAATGGTATAACAGGGGACAGTTTCCACAAGATTTTTCAAAATTTGTGCAACCACTCGGATAATGACAACCTCCCGTAACTGCCCAAAGGTCGTGCATTGTCCAAACAATCGGTTTTCCTAATGCAAAAAGTTGTTTTAAATTGTTTAAAGACAAAAAACCGAAGTTAATCCAATGTAAATGCAATACATCTGCCTCCTGTACCCAAGCGTGCTTGCTAATGTCCCAACCCTGCGAAGCAGGCGAAAAACTGTATAAATGTTTGGAATGATTAACAGCCAAACGCACTTGTAAGCGTTCAGAGGCAAATTTATACTTAGTAAAATTTTTTTGCCAAAAAGTTTTTGTTATACCGTCTTGTGTTTGGAGATTATCATTATTTTTTTTAGGGTTTTCATAAAGATTTAAGATTTTTACGTCCAAATCTGTATGTTTTTTGAGGGCATCACAAAGTCTTTGACAAGCCAAAGATGCCCCACCGTAATTGGGGAATGTATTTATTAAAAGGACTTTTTTCATGCTTTATTTTTCAGTAAAAAAAGCAAATGTAAAGCATTATTAAATAGATATTAAAATATTAGAAAATTTTTTGTTTTTTAATTCAATTATTTGATTCTCTGAGAATGACACACACTAAAAGTGTATGCTACAAAATATCGTTTTTTCCTTTTTTCACAAAAATTATAAGATAATCATATTTTTTATGGCAATAAAATTCTACCCATAAATAAAATTCCGCCTTAAAGTGGAAAATTATTTTTAATTCCCCACGTTTCACGTGGGGTTACTATTGTTCAACCCCTTTGGGGTTGTTGAAACGAGTTTTTTTTACAGAAAAACCCTGAAAGGGTTTAACTATGGTAACCCCACGTGAAACGTGGGGAACAACAAATCCACAAAAATTGTCAGAGAAACAAAGTTATCACAAAAAAATGTTATAAAAAAAAACGTTGAACAAAAAGCCCAACGTTTTTTTTTATTTTTTGAAAAATAATTATTTTTTATTCTGAATATCTTTTGAAAATCACAGAAGAATTGTGTCCTCCAAAACCAAAACCATTGCTCATAGCGTAATCAATTTTACGTTTTTGAGGTGTATTAAACGTGAAATTAAGCCTATCATCAAAAATAGGGTCTTTTTCAAAATGGTTAATCGTAGGTGGAACAGTTTGGTGTTGAATTGCCATAATAGTTGCAATAGCTTCTATTGCACCTGCAGCACCTAATAAATGCCCTGTCATTGATTTGGTAGAGCTAATATTAAGTTTGAAAGCGTGTTCGCCAAATACTTCTTGAATAGCTTTCACTTCTTGTGGGTCGCCTATTGGCGTAGAAGTGCCATGCACATTGATATAATCAATATCAGTAATTTTTACGTTTCCGTCTTCCATAGCGTTGTGCATTACAGACACCACGCCAATACCTTCAGGGTGCGGAGCAGATATATGATAAGCATCAGCAGACATACCACCACCTATGAGTTCTGCATAGATTTTAGCACCTCTTGCCTTAGCGTGTTCGTATTCTTCAAAAATAATAGAACCTGCACCTTCACCAAGCACAAAACCATCACGGTCTTTGTCAAATGGGCGAGATGCTGTTTTTGGGTCATCATTGCGTTCTGACATTGCTTTCATCACGCTAAAACCTCCCATTCCTGCCTTTGTAACTGCAGCTTCAGAGCCACCACTTACGATAACTTCAGCTTTACCCAGACGAATATAATTGAAAGCATCAATAAAAGCGTGATTGGAGGAGGCACACGCTGATACAGTGGTATAATTTAATCCTCTAAGACCATATTTGATGGAAATAGACCCTGATGCCATATTAGCAATCATTTTAGGAATAAAAAATGGATTAAATCGTGGCACGCCATTACCTTGTGCAAATGAAGTAACTTCTTCCTCGAAGGTTTGTAATCCACCAATGCCAGAAGCCCATATTACGCCAATGCGATTTTTGTTCATTTTATCAAGTTCAAGCCCTGAATCTTTGAGTGCTTCTGCTGCTACCACAAGTGCGTACTGCGTGAAAGGATCCACACGTCTTGCATCTTTGCGTTCCATAAAATTTTCAATTTGAAAATTTTTGAGTTCGCAGGCAAAACGAGTTTTAAACAAACTTGCATCAAATCTGGTAATGATATCAGCACCGCTTACTCCATTCATAAGTCCATTCCAATATTCTTGGAGGTTATTACCGATGGGTGTCAAAGCGCCTAATCCTGTTATAACTACTCTTTTAAGTTGCATATAGCAAAAAAGGGAGAAAGTAAATTTTTATTTTAATAAATAAAAAATTCTCAAAATTTTGTATCAATAAAATAATTTTTGTTTTTATTTTATATTATTTTTATTTTGAGAATTTTTTTGTGCTAATTTTTTAGAACAAAATATGACGTATTTTATTACGCTTTTGTGTGTTCTTCCAAATAAGAGATAGCTTGTCCCACAGTACCAATATTTTCAGCTTGGTCATCAGGAATTGACACATTAAAATCTTTTTCAAATTCCATGATAAGTTCTACGATATCTAAGGAATCTGCTCCCAAATCGTTTTGAAAACTTGCTTCTGGTGTTACTTCTGATTCTTCTACACCCAATTTATCAATGATAATTTGTTTTACTCTTGATGCTATGTTAGACATTTTGTTTGTGAAAAGGTTTTTTTGGATATTTTTTAAAAAAATTTTTGCAAAGAAAAAATTTTAAAATTGCAATTTCAAATAATTTCTTTATTATTTTTAATAATTTTATTTTTTTTACCAAAAAACTTAATTTAAAAATTAAAAATAACGGTGCAAAGCTAAGTGTTTTTTTTTTTTTTCAAAAAAAACTTAGAACTTTTTTTTCAACTAATTCAACACGCATAATTTTATTATTATCAAAGTATAAAAAATAATCCTATCAATATGCCTTTTTTAAGTCTATTTTATGTATTTTTGCAAAAAAATTGCTTTTTTGAGTTCATCAAAAAGGTAAGTATTTTAAAAATCACAAAAAACAACGTAAAAAACATAATTTTTTGAATTTTGAATATTAGATTTTTTTAAAACGACTACATTGATAACTACATTTGAGAACATACATTTTACAAAATATATTTTACAAATTTTCACAGATTTTTTCGTAAAAATTTGAATGTTTTTTATCAATTTTTATCTTTCAGTTTAAAAATTTTATTTTAATTCCTAATTCCTAATTTCCAATTCCTAATTAAATATGAAATACAAACGTATTTTATTAAAACTTAGTGGTGAATCATTACAAGGCGACAAATCCGCAGGTATTGATGCAAAACCACTCCAACAATACGCCCAAGAAATTAAAAAAGCGGTAGAGGCTGGCGTACAAGTAGCAGTGGTAATAGGTGGAGGTAATATTTTTAGGGGGGCACAAGCGATTGGTACAGCGATTGATAGGGTACAAGGCGATTATATGGGTATGCTTGCCACAGTTATCAATTCTATGGCTTTACAAAGTGCATTGGAACACATAGGCGTATTTACACGTCTAATGTCAGGTATCAAAATGGAACAGGTTTGTGAGCCTTTTATTAAGCGTAGAGCTGTAAGACACTTAGAAAAAGGTCGTGTAGTAATTTTTGGGGCAGGTATTGGAAGCCCTTATTTTACAACTGACTCTGCTGCAAGCCTTAGAGCAATAGAAATTGAGGCTGATGTAGTGCTTAAAGGCACACGCGTAGATGGTGTATATACTGCTGACCCTGAAAAAGACATAAACGCAGAACGCTTTACAAATATTTCTTTTGAAGAAGTATATAGTATGGGGCTTAATGTAATGGATATGACTGCTTTCACACTTTGCAAAGAAAATGACCTTCCTATTATTGTGTTTGATATGAATGCAGAAGGTAATCTATTAAAAATCGTAAAAGGCGAAGAAGTAGGTACTTTGATTTCTATGAGCTAAAAGGTTCAAGGTTCAAAAGTTCAAGGTTTAAAGTTTATAAAAAATGGTCAAATACTCATATACTATGATACAGACCATTTTTTTTAAAATAAACAAAAAAATAATCATTGTATTTTGGCTATTTTGTACTTTCCCCTGATTCCTTTCACCTAATTCCTTTCCCCTGATTCCTGACACCTTACACCTTTCCCCTGATTCCTGACACCTTTCTACTTACACCTTTTTCCTTAGTGCATGATGGAATTTATTTTGGACAATATTTTTCAAACAATACATTATGACAAAACCAATGACATTATTATTGTGTCATGGAAGCCTTCTACCGAAAATATGACCAGCGAGGATTATAAAAAACACCTTTCTATCATATTGTATGAAGGAGAAATACGTCATACAAAATATGTACTTTCTGATGCAAGACAAATGAAATTTGCGATTGTGCCTGATTTACAGATTTGGGGAGCAAAAGCTATTACAGAAAGTATTATCAAAAATGGAAATTTTAAAAAATGTGCCATTGTACAAAGCCCTGATATTTTTATAGCAGTAGGGCTTCAACAAATGATGGAAGAAGATGAAATAAACACCCAAAAATTCCAAACACAATATTTTGATGATTTGGAAAATGCTAAACAATGGATTTTGAAATAATTAGGAATTAAGAATTAGGAATTAGGAATTAGGAATTAAATTTTTATTAGAGTTCTTTAAATGAAACCATTTTGGAACACGGATTTTACGGATTAACACAGATTTTCACGGATTTTTTTCTTTTTTTCGTAAAATTTTGGTGTTTTTTATCAATTTTTAGATTTCATTTTAAAAACCCTATTTTTCAAGTAAAATCATTTAGAGCCTAAAATCTTTGATTTTTTCTATAAAAACGATAGCATTTTTTTTCTCAATGCTTACTGATATTTTACAATGCAATTCATTTGTTGGGTCAGCATTTTGTTGGGTAATTTTTCCTTCAAATTCTTTGATACATTTCATCACATTATTCATTTGGAGATAATCAAAGCATAATTCAAAATTTTGGAAAACGATTTTTTCAATGATTTTTGCGTCTTGCAATGCCAAAGAAGCAGAGGTTTTGTAGGCACTCATCAAACCTCCCATACCCAAATTTATACCACCATAATATCTAACAACTACCACCAACACATCAGTAACTTTGAACGCTCTAAGTTGTCCCCAAATTGGAATTCCTGCGGAATGTGCAGGCTCGCCATCATCACTTACTCTATAATTTTCTTGTTCTTCTCCCAAAATATAAGCGTAACAATGGTGTGTGGCATCATAATATTTTTTTCGGAGTACATTTAATTTTTCTTTAATTTCTGTTTCATTTTCAACAGGATATGCAAAAGCTAAAAATTTACTTCCTTTTTCTTTATAAAAACCTGTACTTTCTTCTTGGATTGTGGTCATAAGCGTTTAACGTTTAAAAGTTTAAAGTTTAAAAGTTCTAAAATAAGCATCTATTATTAAAATTTTTTATCAAAAATAAAAATAAGATAAAATAATTCATAAATTTTATTTTTTATTTCTTACTTTTGCAAACAACTATTTTTTTAGTTATAAAATTTATCAAAAATAATTATATTTATTCATAAAAATTTATTTAAAAATTATGTATCTATCCTCAAAAAAACATTTTTCTCTACATTTTCCGCTACGTTTTTCTATATATTTTCCTTCATATTTTTCTTTATTTTTAATTATATTTTCGCTGTTTTTTGGGGCTTGTAGCGGAACTAAAACCCAAAATAATAAAACTGCAAAAAAAATAAATTATTCCAAACCCAAAAGTATAGGAAGTGAGGGCGAGCTTGTGATGGTTCTTAGCCCAAAACTCAAAAAAGATACCGCAGGGCTTGCATTATTGGATATTTTTGAACAAAATTTTGCAGGAATTTCTGAGCCTGAACCCAATTTTAAGGTTTTGAATATTGTACCAACAGAATTTAAAAAACTAATGCAAAAACATAATAATATTGTTATTGCGTTGGATTTTTCTGATGAAAGTTTGGAAGGACAAACCATCAAAACGTTTTTTAATGACGCATCTTTGGAAAAATTACGTAGTAATCCTAATATTTTTATGACATTACGCAAAAATGTATTTGCAGAAGGTCAAAAAGTAATGTTTTTGTCTGCTACTTCTAAGGAGATTTTTTTGGAAAATGTTAATAAAAATAAAGCAAGTATTTTAGAGTTTTTTCAACAAGCTGAAAGGGAACGTGCTTTGGAAAAAGTAATAGGTGATGATGGCACTTTGACACAAATAGAATTGGAAAAAATGGTTAGAAAACAAACAGGACTTTCTGGCAAAATTCCACAAGGTTATAAAGTTGCTAATAAACAAACTGTAAAAGATACTACTTTTATTTGGCTTCGTAGTCCTGCAACTGCTGAAAATCCAAATTATGACAAAAATATTTGGATAACAAAAGTGCCTTACACCAAGAAAAATCAATTTGATACGCTTTCGCTTATCAATCTTCGTGATGAATCAGGACGAAAATATATGAATAATACTGAACTTAAAGATTCGTATATGAATACCGAAAATTATAATTTGCCTGTGGAAACACGCACTTTTGAACGCAAAGATATTGGTTATAGCACCGAATATCGTGGTATGTGGGTTTTGAAAAATCGTATGCGTGGTGGAAATTTTGTGGGTTACGCCTTTGTGAAAGATGCTCATTTTTATTATATAGAGGCTTTTATGTACGCTCCACAACAAAAAAAACGTAGAGCATTGGTGGAATTGGAAGGTATTATTAGGACGTTTAAACCATAAGAAGGTTTAAAGTTTAAGGTTTAAGGTTCAAAGGTAAAAACCTATAAGGTTTTAAGAAACCTTATAGGTTTAACGAACAGGTTTTAAGAAACCTTATAGGTTTAACGAACAGGTTTAACAAAAAAAATCCAATTTTTTCTTTTTAAAGAAAAAATTGGATTTTTTATTATTTTAAAAATATCGTGAAGAAACGAATATTTTATTATTTTATTTCAATAAATTTGTTTTAATAAGTTTTATTGCGATTGCCAAAAGCACCACCCCAAATACTTTTCTAAGGACATCAGCACCAGATTTACCAAGTTTTTCCTCAATCCAATTTGATGCCCTAAGCACCACATAAATCAACAAAAGATTTACCAAAATCCCAATACACACCACCAACATATCATATTCAGCCCTAAGTGATATAATTGTGGTCATTGTGCCTGCTCCTGCAATGATTGGGAACGCCAAAGGCACAATCGCAGAACTTTTGGATTCTATTTCGCCCCTAAAAATGTGTATGCCAAGCACCATTTCCAAACCCAAAAAGAAAATTACTAAGCCACCAGCTACCGCAAAAGATGCTATATCCAAACCCAAAAGATGCAAAATATTTTCACCTAAAAACAAAAAAGAAAACATAATCAAACCCGCCACAAACGTAGTTTTACTACTTTGTAAGCTACCACCTGACTTTTTCTTTACATCTATAATCACAGGAATAGACCCCAAAATATCAATCACTGAAAATAAAATAAGTGATACCGACAAAATTTTATTTAATTCCATATTTTTAAACTTTTATTTTAACCTATTTTTAAAATGTTTTTTAGAATGATGCAAAAATACAAAATTCTTAATTACAAAACATTATTTTGTTTAAAAAAATTCAAAAATTTAAAGATTATTTAACAGAATAATACAATTAAATTAACGCATTTTATCAAAAAATAGCATTTAAACTTGTTAAAGTACAATTCACACTTTAAAAATATGATAAAAATTAAAATAAAAAATCAGAATAATATTTTGTTAATGATTTTTTTGAGGTAAATTTTCTAAATGCTGTGTTTATTCTACCAATCCAAACTGACGAAAATGATGCAAATTGTGTTTGTAAAATGAATGTGCAATGTCCTGATAATTTACTTCACCAAACATTGGGTGAAAATACGTGTTTTTTTCATTTTCTGGCAATGCAAAAAAATCTACAAATTTTTGTAGAGCATTTTGAAGGGCTTTTTTGGCACTGTCCAAATCCGCAAAACGTAAAGCTGGTTTTCCGTTTTTGTGAAATGGACTTGGCAAACCTTGTGGATAAGGATTATTGCCATACAAAAAATTTTGGCGTGCAAATATCTGTTGTGGTTTCATTTCTTTGCCACCTTGATAGGGCAAAGAATAAGAGCTATTGACGGTTTGCTCCAAATGTTCTATCATTTCTTGAGCGGTCATATTGCCCCAAGTTGGTGCAGTTTCAGGTGATAATTTTGCCAAAAATGCAGGCGTTTTATCAAAGAGGAATTCTTTTGCTTCTGTGGTCATAATAAAAAATGTTTAAAAGGTTTAAGGTTCAAAGTTCAAAATGTAGGGGTAAGGCTTGCTTTTACCCATCATAAAAGATTTTCGCAAATATATAAAAATATTTTTATTGAACAATCATTAAAAATATTTTTTCAATAAAATTTCTTAAATAAAAAATGGTTGTTCTATAAAAACAACCATTTTTTTTGAACCTTAAACTTTAAACTACTGAATCACAGGACACCTGGTAAAAGGCTTTGTTTCATCAAATAATTTGCGAAAAGTAATGTGTGTTTTTGAGATTTCACATTCAAAACTTTCATAAAGTCTCATCATCACAGGCAAAAAATCACCTGTCCAATTAAATTCAAGGTCTTGATAATTAAAACTTTTGTCGTAAGCAACTTTTGAAAATTCAGCAATCAAGGCACTTTCTATCCCAAATTTTTGGAAACGAGGGCGAATTCCAATCACAACGCCCAATATTCTTCTGCATTTTTTTCGCCAATAATGATAATAAGCAAATTTTATTTTCCCCCAAAAATCCATTTTTCCATTTACATATTTAAAAATTTGGTTTAATTCTGGAATCATCACCATTACGCCAATCGGTTGCCCATCATAATACGCAAACCATATCAATTTTTCATCAATAATGGGCTTCATTTCTGCCATAAGTGCCTGCGTTTCTGCTTCGGTCATTTGTGAAGTTCCTGCGTGTTTTGCCCAACTTTCATTGTAAATTACCCTAAAATCTTCTGCATATTTATTGAGATTATTGAGTTTTATGTGTTCAAAAGTATAGGATTTATTTCTCAATACACGTTCAGCTTTGGCATAAAATAATTCTGCTAATTTGGGCCCATCAACTCGTCTATAATACGTATATTGTTGAAAATAATCTTTAAATCCATAATTTTCTAATAATTGTCTATAATAAGGAAAATTGTAAGGCACACAATAATTAGGCGGTGTAAATCCATCTACCAAAAGCCCCCACCATTTGTCCCTACTTCCAAAATTAACAGGACCATCCATTGCTTCTATATTTTTGGTTTTGAGCCAATTTTTACAAGCATCAAAAAGCATATTTGCATAATCTTGGTTATTGACACATTCAAAAAAACCCATTCCCCCTGTGGGTTGTTCATTGCCCACATTCATCTTGCGTGTATCATAAAAAGAGGCAATACGCCCAACTGTTTCGCCTGCATCATCTTGCAAAATCCATCTTATACATTCACCGTGCTGAAAATTTGGATTTTTTTGTTTGTCAAATACAACATTTATATCAGCATCTAAGGGACGAATAAAATTGCTGTCATTTTTGTATAATTTTAAAGGCAATTTCAAAAATTCTTTTTTTGCCCAAGCGTCATTTTCAGTAATTTCTATGAGTTTCATTTAAAAAATAGTTTAAAGTTCAAAGTTCAAGGTTTAAGGTTTAAAGTTCAAGGTTTAAAGTTTAAAATTAAATACTTATTTAGTAAAATATTTTTATTATTTATTGAAATAAAATAATTGAGTATTAAAATTTAATTGTTATTTAATAAAATTTAATTATTACTTGTTAAATTTTAATGGTTATTTATTGAAATATTTTTGTTGTTTGTTAAGTTTTAATAAATATTTAATAAAATTAAATGATTACTTATTGAAAGTTAATCGTTATTTAGTAAAATATCTTTATTATTTATTAAATTTAAAAATTTATTTAATAAAATTAAAGGCTTATTTAATAAAATCAAAGGCTTAAACTTTGAATCTTAAACATTAAACTTTGAACCTTAAACTATATTAAAACATTTCTGTTACATTGATATAAAAACCTGATGAGCCTTGCGTACCAACACCATAATCAAAAGCAATATTAGTGCGTGAAGATTTGTTAAGTTTTAGGCGAAGACCTGCACCAGCCCCAAAATCAAACTTTTGTGCAAATTTTATATCGTTCATTTTACTGCTGACACTAGTTGTGTTAGCAAAAACCACAAAGCCCCAAAGCCCATTTTTAGAAATATTATGGCGATATTCTGTTTCCAAACAAAGCATTTCCTCGCCTCTAAAACGCCCTTGTGGAAATCCTCTGCCTGTATTTCCATACGTGTCCCAACCCAAAGCAGGCAACATCATATAAGGTGATTTTCCAGAAGTAATAAATTGTGTCATTCCCCAAAAGCCTAATATACGAGCTTTTTGAGGGTGTAATTTTATAAAATGCCTTGCTTCTGCCAAAAAATGCCCATAATCACTACTTCCTCCCAAATCTTTGGCACAAAAACGGTAATTCATCAAAAAATAAGTGCCTTTGTACGCATTTATGGCGTTGTCCCTGCTGTCATAAAGCACATTAGCACTTATGCCTGACGCAGAACTTTGTTTTATATCAAAATCATTGACCAAATTATACGCATAATAAGGTGTAATATTTAAGTTATTTTCTGAAATTCTTTTTTCTGCCAATTCATCACTTATATTGTACCAATTATCGTAATGCACACCAATTCCTGAATAAAAATTTTTAGCAATTTTTTTCAAAAAATTTTGGTGAATACGGATTAGATTGTATTTTAATAAACCTTTGTCATCTTCATTGGTATTTGTGCCAAGTCCATAAGTTGGTTGGTTTGAAATCAAAAAACGCCAATCACCTTGTAAAATCCAACCGTCATTTTTGGTAAAAATATTAGAACGTGATGTAAGAAAAAATTGATTTTTTGTGGTTAAAGTTCCTACAAGTGACACCGAAGAAATCCTTGTGCTATCTACATTACCCATATATCGCCCCAAATTTCCAGCAATTCCATACACAAAACCGCTTGTAGGATTGGAGGCAATCGCAGGAATTAGCCCAAAATATGTTTTGTGAGCTTGTGGTTTTTCTTCTGCTTTGGCATCAGCTTCTTCACGAGCTTTTTTACTTTTCAAATAATCAAAAAGTTGCCTTTGTGGTACTTGGTTAGGGTTTTCTTCTTGTGCAAAAATTTCTTTTGGAATAAAAAAAATTACAAGAAAAGGTAATAAAAAACAAAGCCCCCCAGCCCCCAAAGGGGGAGTTTTAAGGGTGCGTATTAGATTGTAAATCATTTTATTAAATTATAAACCTATTTTGGATAAAACGTATTATAAAACGTATTTTTGAATAATTCCCCCTTTGGGGGTCAGGGGGCTTTTATTTTATTTTCAATCCTACAAATGTAACATCATCAAGTTGTTTTTCGTAGCCTCTGCTATCTTCAATCCATTGCACAAAAAACGTATCAAAAAATGCTTTTTGTTCTGAATATGGTTTTTCGTGTTGGGCAATCACCATTTTTTTGAAATTGGTAGAATTGATTTTTTTGCTATCTTTTCCGCCTATTTGGTCAGCATATCCATCAGAAAACATATAAATTTGGAATGTTTGATTTAAAGGCAATTTGTGCAAAGCATACCCAAAATCGTCAGCTATGCGATAATATCTACCACCTATGGAGATTTTGTCAGGTTTTATTTCATAAAAAGTATTTTTTGAATTTTCAATTTCAATTTCTTTTATTTCATTACCACCCACCAAAAATTCAGGTTTATTTTCGCAAATAAAATAAATAGAATTATTAGCACCTGCAAATTCTATAGTTTTTTCTTTTTGGTTTATTACGCATACTACAGCGTCCATACCATCACGTATTTTTACATCAGGTTGTTTTTGGTTTAAAGTTTCTTCAATTCCTTTGTGGAGAAAATCCAAAATTTTATTTGCTTGATGTTCTTCTCTATCGTGGATTATTTGGTTTAATAATGAATTTCCAAGCATTGACATAAAAGCACCTGGCACACCGTGTCCTGTACAGTCAGCTACGATGATTATTTTTTTATCGCCTTTATCAGCAAACCAATAAAAATCACCTGAAATCACATCACGAGGTTTGTACAAAATAAAGAAATCTTCAAATGTCTTTTGAATGTCTTGGTTACGTGGCAAAATTGCTTGTTGGATATTTAAAGCGTAATTGATACTGTCTTGAATGTGTTTATTTTTTTCGCTAAGTGTATCAAAATTTCGTTTTAATTGCTCTTGTGTAGCGTTAAGTTCTTCAAGGTTTTGGCGAATTTCCTCCTCGCTTGCAAGTAAATCTTCATTGAGCGAAAGAAGTTGTTGTTGGTTTATTTTGAGTTCATCATTTGCTTTTTCTATTTGAATTGATTTTGATTCAAGTTCTACATTTTTTTCTTGCATCAATAAATTTTGGATTTGCATTTCAGATTGTGCTTGTTCAAGGGCTTCATTTTGCTCTTGCATCAACATATTTTGGATTTGCATTTCAGATTGTGCTTGTTCAAGGGCTTCATTTTGTTCTTGTATCGCAATAGATTGTTTGGTAAGTTCTTCGTTTGCTTCTTCTATAAATGCAGAATTTGCTTGCAATTCTGTATGAGCTTTTTGGATTTCTTGGGCTTGTGTTTGTAGTTCTTCGTTTTTTTCGCTGATGGCATCAGCTTGTGCTTTTAGTCTTAGATTGTCTTTTCTTTTTTGCAAAAAACTCCAAATAATAATAATCAAAATTAGCAACAAAAATGCTCCAATAATGGCAAAAATATAGGTAATAAAATTTGCCCTTTCCTTTTCTTTTTCTTGTTGGAGTTTTGCCTCTTTTTGGGCTTTTTCAAGTTCTATTTTTTCAAGTTTGTCTTTATTTTCTTTAAGTTTTTGCTCTTGAATTTGAAGGTCTTGAAGTGCTTTTTGTTTTTGAAGTTCTGTGATTTTTTGGTTATTTTGTTCTGCAACGAGTTTTTGACGTGATATTTCTAAGGCTTGTGTAGCACGTATGGCTTCAGTACGTTGGCGTTCGGTTTCTATGGCTTGAAGTTTTTTGTCTTTTTCAAGTGATGCCAAAAGTTGTTTATTTAGGGCAAGTTCTTTTTCTTTTTTTTCGTTTTCAAGCTCAAACTGACGAATTTGTAAGGCTTGTTTTTGTTTTTCTGCCAAAATTTGGTTTAATTCATTTTCTTGCCTTTCTGCTTGGATTTGATTTTTGTTGATTTCTTCTTGTGAGCGTTGGGCTTCCTTTTCCCTAATTTCTTTAAGGCTTAGGTATTCTTTATAATATTTTTGGGAAGTTTTGAAATCTTCGTCTTTTTGATAAATTTCAGAGGCAATTTTATAGCTTTCCATCAACACCGATTTATCTTTTTGTCCTTCGCCCAAATCAATCGCCTTTTCAATATATTCAGTAGCAACAGCATTTGAGCCTTTTATATAATAATTTGCAGCAAGATAATTGTAAAGTAAAGCCTCTTGTGTAGGAAGTTGATTTTGTTTTGCAATTTTTAATGCCTCTTGATATTGTTTTTCAGCATCAGGATATTTTTTCAAATATGTATAACTAAAACCCAAATTGCACAGAAGCGGAATAACTTTATCAGCAGGAGCGTTATTATTTTTTGCTTCTTTGAGTTGTTGTTTATTAAGCTCTAATGCTTGCGTAAAATAATTGACCATTTGGGCATCATTTCCTAATGATTTTTGCAAAAAACCTGTATTATTCAAGGCATTTATTTTTCTATCAGTATCTTTTATTTTGTCCGAAAGTTCTATAATATTGTTATTATATTGTAAAGCCTCTTGATAATTTTCACGTATATTACAGATATTTACAATATTTTCAAGGATATTGATTTGTTCAGGGATATTATTTTCATTTCTATAAAAATTATAAAGAATCTGATAAGTATGGCGAGCTTGTTTGTAATCTTTTACTTTCAAACAAATAGACGCAACTTCTTGCAACGCATTTCTTTCTGATTTTTTGTCTTTAATTTCTTGGGCAATAGGAATAATAGTATTAAAATAATCTTTTGATTTAAGATAAATTTTACGTTTTTTGTAATAAGTGCCTATTTTTTCCAAAAGTTCAATTTTATTTTTGGGTTCTTGTGTTTGGTTCAATCGCACAAGAAGTGTGTCCAATGATTGTGCAGAGGATTTTTTTGAAAAAATTAAAAAAATAAAACAAAAGACAAGACAAAAAAATAAGTTAAAAAAATATATTTTTTTTGAATATGCGATTTCTATGCGTAAAGTTTTTTTCATGAATTGAAAATTATAAAAAACAATTACAATTTTTTACAAAATTAAAATGTATTTGATGATTAAAATATATTTAATCTTAGATTTTTTGGTTTTTTTTAAAGAAGAAAAAGCGTATTTTTTTTTGGTAAAATTATCCTATAAATTGCATAAAACAAAATGATTTTTGCAAATAAGTTTGATAATCGTGCCAAAATACAAACCAAAAATCTTAAACCATATTTTTTATAAGAAAAAAAATTACTTTTGTAGAAAAATAAAATAAAAGCCTCTTTAAATTCTCCTTTGGGGGTTAGGGGGCTTCTCAATAAATATGAACTATTTTAAATATTCCTCGCTTGCTTTCCAAATGCTGGCTACGATTTCCATTTTTGGGATAATTGGTTGGTATTTGGACAAATATCTTCACCATGAAGTTCCTATTTGTATGGCTATTTTTATGCTTTTGGGTGTGATTGGGAGTATTTATAAGATTATTAAGGAAATTTTGTAACATTTATCATTTAACATTAATGTATATTTTTCACTCTCTTTCTGATTTTCCTATGTTGGATTATGCCATTGTAACAAGTGGTACATTTGACGGTTTGCATCTTGGACACCAAAAAATCATTGAAAGACTTTGCCAAATTGCCAAAGAAAGACAAGGAAAAACGGTTGTTATTACGTTTTTTCCGCACCCACGTATGATTTTATCTTCGCAAGAAGTCAAAGAATTATTTACATTAGATGAAAAAATAAATTTTTTGGAAAAATTAGGTGTGGATTATTTGTTGGTTTTGCCTTTTACACCTGAATTTTCCCAAATGTCCCCTGATGAATTTGTCCAAAAAATATATCTCCAAACCCTCCATACCAAATATTTGGTAATTGGATATGACCACCGTTTTGGCAAAAATAGGGCTGGTGGATTGGATTTTTTATTAGAAAATCAACAAAAATATGATTTTGAAATTGAGGAAATCCCACAACACGACATAGAAAATATTGGCATCAGCTCTACCAAAATTCGTCAAGCATTGCAAAATGGAAATGTGGAAATCGCACAACAATATCTTGGGCGTGCTTATACCTTGCAGGGTGAAGTCATAAAAGGCAATCAAATAGGCAGAACGTTGGGTTTTCCTACCGCCAATGTGCTGGTAAAAGAGCCTTATAAACTTATTCCAAAGGTTGGAATTTATGCGGTAATGTGTTTTTTGGAAGATAATACTTATTCAGAAAATACATCACATAATCAAAAAAGCATTTTATTTCAAAAAAAGGCTTACAAAGGAATGTGTTATGTGGGTTATCGTCCTACGTTGGAAAATGAAAAACTTGAACTTAGAATTGAAGTAAATATTTTTGATTTTGAGGAAAATATTTATGGAAAAATTCTAAAAATTGCTTTTTTCAAGTTTGTGCGTGATGACCAAAAATTTAATTCTTTGGAAGAAATGACCGCACAAATCCAGAAAGACAAAATTTTAATTATGAATTTTTAATTTTTACAATAACTTAAATATTGCCAAAAACCTTACTTTTTTCCAAATTATTTAATTCATTTTCCCAAAAAATTGATTTTTTTTCTAAATTGAAAAATTGATTTTTTTCATTTTCAAATGGATTGTTTTTTACAAAATTTTGTTTTTTTAATTCAAAAAAATCCAAAGGAAAATCTAAAAATTCTACATTTTCAATATAATTATTTTCCTTAAAAAATGCTTTCCAAGTTATATTTTGGGACGCATTTTTTAATAAAATTATTTTTTTTTGGAATGCAATAGCTTCATAAAATTTTGTAGGAATACGATTTTGAATATTTTTGTTTTGAAAATAAGGCATTATCCAAAAATCTGTCAAAGATGCGTATTCTAAAATCAAATTGCTATCAACTAAGGAATTTCCACCTATAAGATTGATGTTTTGACAGTTTAGAATATTATTTTGTATTTTTTCAAAATCTGATTTTTTTGCACAAAAACCAATCACATCAAGCGTTGAATTTGGGTAAATTTTTTGATAATTTTTGAACCAATTTATGGCTTCGTGTGTGCCATAATCTTCGCCTAATGTGCCTGAAATTAAGAATTTTGTTTTTGTATCAATATTTTTTTCATCAAAATTTTTTTGAATTTCTATATTTTTTAAAAAAGGTTTTATTTGTTCAAAAACAACTTTATTTTCCAAAAATATATAATTTCTTTTTTGTAAATGTAATTCTTCCAAATAACATTTTTCTGCAAGCCAAAATTCATCAACCCAATTTCCCCAAAATTTTTCCCAAAATTTGACCAAATAACCCAAAGGAAAACGCACCCAAGCAGGAAAAACTTTGGTATAAAAAATATTAGCGGAATAATTTTCCTGCACATCATAAATGAGTTTTGTACCAAATATTATTTTGTAAATTACTGCAAAAAACAATAATTCAAACGTACAAACCACCAAGATTTTAGGACGAATTTTGAGCAATAAATAAAAAAAAGTAAATTGAGCAAGAAACCTTTTGGGAGAAAGTCTATGAAAATCAAAAACAGGATAAAATTTTATTTTTTGTTTCCTATTTTCTTCATCTATTTTCTCATTTTCCAATAGATTTTTTGGTTTAAACCCAATAATACTAATTTCTAAATCATTTTTTTCAGGATTATTTTTTCCACTATTTTTCAAAATTCCTTTTGCCAATTTTTCATACATTCGTATATCATTGACAGGTTTGAGCAGAGAGGCGAAAAGTATCAGGATTTTCAGGATTTAAGGATTAGCAGGATTGAATACAAATAATTAGGAATTGATAATTAGGAATTAGGAATGAATACGAATAATTAGGAATTGAGAATTAGGAATTAGGAATGAATACAAATAATTAGGAATTGAGAATTAGGAATGAATACAAATAATTAAAAATTATTTTAAAAATAATTAGAATAAAATTTGGATAATTAAATGAAAATCACTATAAATTCCTAATTCCTAATTCCTAATTCCTAATTCCTAATTCCTAATTCACTAATTCTTTATCAATTTTCGCTTTCAATTCATCAGATGCAGGAACAAGCGGAAGGCGTACATGTACATTGCACACTTTGAGCGTGTGAAGAATGTATTTTACGCCAACAGGATTGCCTTCTTCGTACATAAGTGGATTTATTTTTTCAAATTTTTTTGCAATTTCTTGGGCTTTTTCGGTATTATTTGCCAAAGATGCTTTGGTCATTTCGCTAAATAACACAGGATACGCATTCGCCAACACCGAAATAACACCAATTCCTCTTGCGTGTTTAATGATTTCAGGCGTGAGAAGGTCATCACCAGAAATTATAAGAAAATTTTTGTTGGTGTTGTCTGCTATTTTTTTGATTTGGGCAATATCACCGCTTGCTTCTTTTATCCCAATAATATTTGGGTGTTGTGAAAGGTGAATTGTTGTTTCAGCAGTTACATTAGAGCCTGTTCTGCCAGGGACATTGTATAAAATCACAGGCACAGGCGAATTATCCGCTATTTTTTCATAATGTGCGATAATTCCCTTTTGCGAAGGTTTGTTATAATAAGGGCTTACCGACAAAATCGCACAAATATTATTAAAATCCATATTGCGAATTTCCTCAATAAGTGCGTGTGTATTGTTGCCACCTATGCCATACACGATGGGAACATTGTGGGCGTTGTGCATACGCACAAAATCCAAAACCTGTTTTTTTTCTGCTGACGTAAGCGTTGCGGTTTCGCCTGTTGTGCCTTGTACTACCCAATACTGCACGCCTTTTCCTTCTGCGTGTGTGTGAAGAAGTAGATTTTCCAAACCTTGAAAATCTATCTGTCCATTTTGAAAAAATGGCGTAACCAATGCTACGCCTGTTCCTTGTAATTGTGTCATTTTTTTGTTTAAAGTTTAAGGTTTAAAGTTCAAGGTTTAAGGCTCAAAATAAAAAAAGATTTTTTTCATTTTGAAGAAATCTAATTATTAAATAAAATAATCAAATAAAAAATATCAAAAATTTAGGCTTTAAACCTTAAACCTTGAACTTTAAACAGTTTTAAAAATCAACGCTATTGCGTAAGCCTCTACACCTTCCTCTCTGCCCACAAAACCCATTTTTTCGTTTGTGGTAGCTTTTACAGAAACTTGGTCTTCTGCGATTTCCATAATAGGAGCGAGGACTTTTTTCATTTCAGGGATAAAACCTGCGATTTTTGGTTTTTCCAAACAAAGGCTAACATCTACATTTCCGATTTGATAACCTGCATTTTTTATAATTTCTACGGTTTTTTTTAGTAAAATTTTGCTATCAATGCCCTTAAATTGTGGGTCTTTGTCCGAAAAATGAAGCCCAATATCGCCCAAACTTCCTGCACCAAGCAACGCATCACAAATTGCGTGAATGATTACGTCAGCATCAGAATGTCCAAAAGCTCCTTTGGTATGCGGTATTTCAATACCTCCCAACCAAAAAGGGTGATTTTCTACTAATCTATGTACGTCATAGCCTTGTCCTACACGAATATTCATTAAATTAAGAATTAGGAATTAAGAATT
>JAAFIN010000062.1 GCA_013297825.1 Cytophagales bacterium | reverse complement strand
AATATTTTTAAATAATTGTTGAATTGATTTGAAAAAATAGTCAGACCTCCGTAAACTACGGTACAGACTATTTTTTCAAATCAAAAACCAGAAGAAAAATTAGTATCTTTGATGGAAGATTTTGAATAAAAATAAAAAATAAACTATGCCAAAAAAACCAAAAAAATCGCTTAGTGCTTATCCATATCTTTGCTATTGGGCAGAAGATTGGGCAGAAATGGAAACTACAAATGGTGATTATAACCAAAGTAGATTAACACTTCTAAATGAAGGAGGTATTGTTTATGAAGATGAAGGCTCTCAATCATTAGAAGAAGCCTTTGAAAAAGCAGAAGTATTTTTGCGAGGTGAAGGCTCTATGTTTTTGTATAAAGAAGATATTGAAGCATTGGAGGAAGAATACAAAGAAATTGAGAAAGGCAACAAATAGCAATCTTCTGAATATATTAGTTTTATTTTGAAAATCAAAAATCCGCTAAAAATTCTTTAATTTCTGCCCAAGTTTTTTCGCCTTCAGGCAATATATGTGCAATGAATTGCCACACGTGAATCATATTTTGCCAAATACTAAATTTTACAGGCACGCCAGCAGATAGCATATTTTGGTACAAAATTTTATTTTCTCCCAAAAGCCTATCCAATGTTCCTATTTGTATCAATGTAGGCGGAAAACCCTCTAATTGGCTTTTAGAGGCATAAACAGGCGAAATATATGGATTTTTGATGTCTTGATTTATGGTATAATCTTTTACTGCTTGTTCCAAATCCGAAACACGCAACAATGGGTCAAAAAATGTACGAATTGTTTTACTATTCATACCCAAATCCACCCAAGGAGCAAATAAAAGCACTTTTGAAGGAAGATTTTTATTGATTTCTGCTATTTCAATTCCCCCTTTGGGGGTTAGGGGGCTTAATAATTTCAAAACCAACGCAATAATTAAATTTCCGCCTGCTGAATCACCTGCCAAAATAATATTTTGTGCATTGGTTTGTTGCAAAAGCCAACAGTATGCACACATTACATCATCTAATCCATAAGGAAAGGGAAATTCAGGCGAAAGCCTGTAAGTTACCATCATTACCTTTTTACCTGTTTGATGCGCTAACTGACTAACCATAGCTTTGTGCGACTGCACAGAACCAATCCTAAAACCGCCTCCATGCACATAAAAAATTACTTTTTCATTGGATAAAAGCGTAGTATTTTGGTCTGTATTTTTTGGCAAAATCCACGTAATAGGTATGCCTGCACCTGATGCTTGCACGATTTTTGTGTCAGGAGCAACAGGATTTTTGCGACCTATCGCATCTAATACCTTGCGTTGTACCTGGATAGAAGGTTTTTTGTGTCTATTTTTGATTTTTGTATAATGTAAATACAATCGTATCAAATAACTCTTAATGCTTGCCAAAATTAAAGGTTAAAAGTTTAAGGTTCAAAACAAAAAATTATATTTTTTACAAAAATGCAGTTTTTTTATAAATTTTTCAAATGGCTGTTTCATTTATCATTTATAATTCCTTTTGTTTTTTAATTTATGAAAAATCAATGCGAAAAATTAAAAAGTTTTCATTTTTTAAAAAAATAAATATAACTTTGCAAGTTGCTGTAATTAAAAACCTTTGAAGTTTAGCTTTTAAAGATTGAAAATTACATCACATAAAATTGCATAATATAAACAAATAAATATTTTCATCAAATAATACTGACACGATAAAAATATGTCAATGATTACACGCATAAGGAATTATTCAGGCGTAGCAATATTTTTTATTGCTTTTGCGATAATTGCCTTCATCTTAGCGGATTTGTTTGGACAAGGAGGATTTGACCTTTTTGGCGGAACAAACCGAAACGTAGGTTCTATCAATGGAAAAAGCATCAAAATTGAAAATTTTGAAAGCAAAATCAATGAACTCACAGGCGGACAATCTCCTGCTGAAAACCAACTTCAAAACATTAGAGAACAAGCCTGGAATAATCTTGTGTTTGAAGAAATGTATTTGCCTGAATTTGAAAAATTAGGCATTGAAGTTACTGAAAAAGAAATGGATAAAATGATGTTTGGAGATTCTATGTATGTAAATGCACGTATTCGCCAGATATTTTCTGACCCACAAACCAAAAAATTTGATAAATCACTTGTTGCTTCGCGTATGAAAGATGTGATAGCAAAAGGCACACCAGATGAAAAAATGGCTTGGAAAAAGTTTATTGCGTCCTTGAAACAAGAACGTATGAATGAAAAATATACCAACCTTTTTCAAATGTCGTCATACATAACCAAAGCTGAAGCTGAAGCTGAATACCAAGCACAACAAACCAAAGCTGAAGCTAAGTTTGTGCATATTCCTTTTGTTACTATCGTAGATTCTACGCTTAAAGTTACAGATGATGAACTTCAAGCATATCTTGATAAAAACAAAAAGAAATATGCAAATCAAGTACAAGAACAACGCAGTGTAGAATATGTGGTATTTGAAGCAAAACCATCTACTGCTGATACTACAGAATTTGGCAAAGAAATTCGTGGGCTTGCCAAAGAATTGGCGGTTTCAAAAGATGATTCTCTTTTTGTAAAAAATAACTCTGACAATCCTGTTGCCATAGAATTTAAAAGCATTAACCAAATTCCTTCACAACTTTTTGACAAAAATCCACTTATTTTAAAAGGTGGTATTTATGGTCCTTACATTGAAGGTAAAAGCTACAAAATTTTTAAAGTAGTTGATGAAAAAGAGGATACCGTAGGTTATACACGTGCAGCACATATTTTGTTCAAAGCAGAAGAAAGTGCAACCGCAGAAGTAAAAGAACAAGCTCAAAAACAAGGAAACGAAATCCTCCAAAAACTAAAAGATGGTGCTGATTTTGCTGAAATGGCAAAACAATATGGTACTGATGGTACAAAAGACAAAGGTGGTGATTTGGGTTGGTTTGCAAAAGGTCAAATGGTTGCACCTTTCCAAGATGCAGTATTTTCTGCAAAAGAAACAGGTTTAGTACCTAATCTTGTAAAAACACAATTTGGTTATCACATTATCAAAGTAAATAATCTTCTTACCAAGAAAAAATACAAACTTGCTATTGTGGATAAAGTCCTTGAACCTGGTGAAAAATCACGTGATGTTGCTTTTAGAGAAGCTGAACAATTCAAAAAAGATTGTAATAATCTTACAGAATTAAGAGAAAAAGTAAAGAAAAATCCTAAACTTGTATTGGGTAAAGCTGAAAAACTTTTTACTGCATCTGCTAATCTTAATGAAATCCAAAATGCACGCCAAATTGTACGTTGGGCATTTAATGAGTCAAAAGTGGGCAATGTAGCAGAAGAAATTTTTGAAATCAGAGAACAAAATAAATATTTTGTAGTTGCAACTTCATATCTTTCCAAAAAAGATGTTATCACAGTTGATGCTTTGCGTGATGAACTCAAAAGAGAAGTATTGAAAGAGAAAAAAACTGCTATGATTACCAAAAAACTTGGTGATGTAAGCAAAGAAACTTTTGAGAAAATCGTTGAGAAATATGGAAAAGAAGCTATCACCAATTCTGCAAGTGATGTTGTGTTACAAAATCCTATGCTTGGAAGTACAGGTTACAATCCAATCGCAGTTGGTAAATTGTTTGGTTTGAAACCAGGCAAACGTACAGGTGTTTTTGCTGATGAAGCTGGGGTTTTTATTGTAGAATTGGTAAAAACTACGCCTGCTGCTCCGATTGCTGATTACTCACAACAAAAAAATACGCTTTCATCTTCTATCAAACAGCAAGCTGGTTATAAAGTAATGGAAGCTATCAAAGAAAATGCGAATGTAACAGACAATCGCTATAAGTTCTATTAAAATTATAAGATAAAAGTAAAAAGGTATCAGGTGTAAGTACAAAACAGCCAAAATACAATTTATTATTAAATAATTTTAATTGTAAAAAAACCTTTCAAATTTAATATTTGAAAGGTTTTTTTTATTTATTTTGTAAAATCCATTTTTTTTTGTTTTTTTGGGAATAAAAAATAAACAAGTAACAAATAAACAATAGATGAGTGATATTTGGGAAGAATTTAATGCACGAAAAGTAACACCAAAGCAATTAGATTTGCTTTTGGCTGATGGTTGGCGACATTTTGGAGGTCATTTTTTTAGATATTCTTGGAGTTTTCAAAATGATAATCTGTGTAAGGTACTTCCTTTGCGTATCAATACAGATTTTTTTGAAATGCGAAAATCACAACGCAAAATTTTGCGTGTGGCAGAAGATGCAGGCGTAAAAGTAGTGTATAGAAGTGCAGAAATTACCCAAGAAAAACAAGATATTTTTTTTGCACACGCAGAACGTTTTAAAGACAATAAACCTGATAATATTTATGTTTTTTTGGACGAAAAACCTGCAAAAGTCCCTTGTAATACAATGGAATGTGCTTTGTATGACCAAGATAATAAACTGTATGCAGTAAGTTTTTTTGATGTTGGGCATAATAGCGTTTCAAGCGTATATGCAATGTTTTTGCCTGAATATGCACACCTTTCGCCTGGAAATCATACGCTGTTGTGCGAAATATTATATGCTATTCAACACAAAAAAAAATATATTTATACAGGTTATTGTTATGATGTGCCTTCGCATTATGATTATAAGAAAAATTTTAAAGGTACAGAATTTTTTGATTGGGAAAATACTTGGGAAATGATGAATATTTTTCTTTATTGTTATGTTTTTATGTTCTTGTTTTCTGTCATTTGGACAAACTATCAAAAGAATTGATGGCACAAAATACACAACAGATAGCTTGAATACCAAAATTCAATATTTAATGAAAGTAGCCAATGTTTCAGGAGTTGCGATTTCTATTTTCAATAACAATAAACCTGTTTTTAGTAAAACGTTTGGACTTGCTGATGTCCAAAAAAATATTCCTTTTCAGTCAAATGCTGTGATGTATGGAGCCTCTCTTTCCAAAATGGTATTTGCATATATTGCAATGCAATTTGTGCAAGAGAAAATAATTGACCTGGATAAACCACTTATTCAATACCTCAAAAAACCACTTCCTGATTACAAAATAAATGGTTTTAGAAAAGGTTATCACGACCTAAAAGATGACATTCGTTATGAAAAAATAACTGCTCGTATGTGTCTTTCTCACACAACAGGTTTTCCAAATTGGCGTTGGTTTGAGGCAGACAAAAAACTCAAAATAAAATTTGAGCCAGGCACACGTTATAGTTATTCAGGCGAAGGGCTTTATTTGTTGCAGTTTGTTATGGAACAATTAACAGGCAAAGATTATGAAACTATTTCGCAGGAACGAGTTTTTAAGCCTTTGAATATGACAAATACAAGCCAAATTTGGCAAACAGCTTTTGACGCAAATATTTGTTATGGACACAATGCAAAAGGAGAACCTTATAAACTCAATAAGTGGAAAGAAGCAAATGCAGGCGGTTCTATGAGTACAACATTAGAGGATTTTAACAAATTTTATACTGCATTGCTTAATGGTAAAAATATTTCTAAAAAAAGTTTTAAAGAAATGACAAGCCAACAAATCAGAATAAAATCCAAAGCCCAATTTGGGGTACTTTCCAAAGTTGATGGAAATGACAATGATAATATTCAATTAGGATATGGTTTTGGCGTTGGTACAATGAATACACCTTATGGAAGGGCATTTTTTAAAGAAGGACACGACGAAGGCTGGGGACATTATTCTATTGCTTTTCCTGATAAAAAAATTGGAGTAGTGATAATGACTAATAATGACAATGGTGAAAGCATTTTTAAGGAATTATTGGCTTATACGATTGGTGATACATTTACGCCTTGGCGTTGGGGAAATTATATTCCATACAATTATGTTGCTCCTCCGATTGTGAATATATTCCAAGTTACAACTGAAGACTTGGATAAATATTTAGGAACTTACACAAGCAAACAATTACCCATTAAAATTGCCATTACCAAAAATAATGTGCATTTGATTGCACAAGCCACAGGTCAAAATGCCTTAACCTTGCAAGCTATTGAAAAAGATAAATTTGTGTATTCAGCAGAAGATATACTTTTAGTATTTGATACAACCAACAAAACAATGATTTTGAAGCAGGCAGGACAAAATTATGATTTTGTAAAAGAATGAAAATACTTGAAAAGCAATAAAAAAAAACTCCTTAAATTTTATTTTTTGAAAAATAAAATTTAGGGAGTTTTTTTTATTAGAAAAGAAAAAAATTATTCTTCATTTTCTTTGGTTGGTGTGGTGCGATTATTTCTGCGAAGATATGCAGGAATATCAATTTTTTCTTTGAAAGAATCATTACCATTAGAATTTTCAAGGTTTCTGCTAAGTTTTTTTAACTTTTCTATGCGTGCAGCAGCTTCTTGATTAAAACTATTTACTTTGGTATTCCAACCATTTTCCAAATTGGTTTCATTGGTGGTATCGTCCAAACGATATATTACTTTTTCAGGTTGTTTTTCTGGTTCTTTTTCAGGGGTAATATTTTTTTGAGGTTCTACTTCCAAAGGAATATTTTTTTGAACGAATTGTTCTATTTTTGGCTCTGTTTTTAGAACAGGCGTAACTTCAACTTTTTTTTCAGGAGATGGCTCTTTAAATCCTGTTGCAATGATTGTAACACGGATTGCATCACCAAGCGTTTCATCAGTACCAGCTCCAAATATCACAAGTGCATCTTGTCCCATTTGGTCTTGGATATAATCTGTAATTTCGGTGAGTTCTTCCATCGCAATTTCAGATTTGCCTGACATAATAGAAAGTAACACTTTTTGCGCTCCATAAGCATTTTGAATAGTCAGCAAAGGCGAATTAAGTGCTTCTTGTGCAGCTTTTAATGAACGTCCTTCGCCTTCTGCTTTTCCTGAACCCATCAAAGCAGAGCCAGAATTACGCATTACAGTTTTTACGTCCTCAAAGTCAAGGTTTATTTCTTGTGGCACAGTGATAAGTTCCGCAATACTTTTTGCTGCGGTAGCGAGGATATTGTCAGCTTGTGAAAATGCCTCACTCATTTTGAGATTTTTATAAATTTCTCTTAATTTTTCATTAGAAATAATCAAAACTGTATCACACACCTCACGCAAACGAGCAATACCTTCGTCAGCATATTGTTTTTTCTTTCTTCCCTCAAAACCAAAGGGAGCAGTTACAATCGCAATGGTCAAAATTCCAAGTTCTCTTGCTACTTCTGCTATTACAGGTGCAGCACCTGTGCCTGTCCCACCACCCATACCTGCGGTTACAAAAAGCATTTTTGTACCGTGAGATAGGAGTTCTCTTATTTCTTCTTTGCTTTCAATGGCAGCTTCACGTCCTACTTCGGGATTGGCACCAGCACCAAGACCTTCGGTAAGGGTAGAACCAATTTGTAATTTTGTAGGGATTTCACTGCTTGCGAGTGCTTGTACGTCTGTGTTGCATACTACAAACTCCACATCTTTTATTCCTCTACTATACATATATCTCACAGCATTGCTTCCACCACCGCCTACGCCTACTATTTTGATGATAGGATGTTTTGAATGGTCATGTTTTTTGGTATCCATATTTTTTGTAGTATTTTTTTGAACTATCTTTTTGAATTGGTGTTACAAATTTGTTACAATTTTTATACAATTTTTTGTACTTTTGGTATAAAATGCTTTTTATATTAAAAAAAATTAAAAAATATTTTTAAAATTTTCCTAAAAACTTTATAAAAAGTTTTCTTAAAGACTTTAAAATTGCCTAAAAATAAATAAAAAAAATGTTTTATTGAAAAAATCAATAAAATTAATACTTATTTTTTTAAAATTGAGGTTAAAAAATACTTTTGTAACTGCAAAAATAGTACAAAAAATAAAAAAATGGAATTTTTAGAAATTTAGAGAACCATTTTTTGAACTTTTCCAAATTTTAAAGCAGAATCGTCAGGCGTAAGAATGTATTTATTGATGTATGCTTTAAAATCCATTTCGTTTAGACGTTTCACAGGTATAAATGCCTGTGCTATACATAAAAATACAAAAATATATATAGAATAGGCATTTATGCCTATTTTTAAAAATATCCATTTTATTTTTAATTCATTCCTTAGAGATTTTTTTAAAGTTTTTATAAAATTTAAAATATTATTTTGTAAAAATTTTGGTTGTCTGACAATTTTTGTGGAGTTACAAACCTATGAGGTTTTTAAAAAACCTTATAGGTTTGATTATCAATATTATAGATTAAAAATAAAGGATAAATTTAACACATTCCACAAAAATTGTCAGAGAATCTTATTTTGTAAAAATCTTAAATAGGCGTGATAAATTTCAAGCATATTTTTTGTTGTTTATTGGCATTAAAAAAACATTTTTAAAACTACAAAAAAAGCCTTTACATTATTATGTAGAGGCTTTTTTTATTTTTACAGGTTATTTTTTTTCTGCTGTTGGCAAATAAAAATTAGCTTTAAAATTATTAGAATGTCCAAAATCTATTTTTTGGTTGTGTTTTTCAAGCATTTCTTCTTTTGCGTGTTTTGTAAGTTGTTTAAGATTTACAAGATTTTCTTTTTGATTAGGAAAGATTTTTTTGCCAAAAAACATATCTAAAAGGCTATCTGTAAATGTCCAGGCATTGGTAGAGGTGTTGTTATAGGTGGAAGAAGTCAAACTTGCCAAACAATATTTGCCTTCGTATCGCTCACAATAACGCACCATATTGCCAGAATTACAACAATCCGCCAAAAAAAACACATATTGACCTTTAAAATTTTCTTCAATAATTTGTGTTAATTCCCAAAAAGTAAAAGATTCTTCGGTTGGGTGACAAAATTTTAAATCGCCTCTTTTCAAATAACCACCGTGTCCAGCATAATAAAAAATAAAAAAACTGTTTTCGTCAGAATCTGCTAAAAATGCAGGCAAAAACTGGTGGATTTCTGCATTTGAGCCTTTTTCGTTGCGAATAAGTAGATTTTGGCTATCAGGAACGCCCTGGTTTTTAAAAAAACTGTGCAGAACTGCATCACGATGTCCTATGGGGTCGTTAGGATTTTCCCATTCTTCTAAGCCAAGACCTAAGGAAAAAATTTTAAGGTTTTGAGGTGTAGGAATATTCTTTCTTTTCATTAAAAATAGATTGTTATTTTTGTTGTTATTTTTGTTGTTATTTTTGTTGTTATTTTTTTAGGTTTTAAATTATTTAAAAAATTACTTTTTTTTGTGCGTAAAATAAACGAATATTGTTAAAAAAAATTTTAAAAAATAAAAAAAATCTAATATTTCCTTTTTTCGTAAAAAAAATGACTTTTTTTGACCAAATTTATAACATGATTTTTGCTTCTGAAAAGCCTTTGGAAGTAAAAGAAATATTGGAACGCACAAGACACGAAAAAATTACTTTCGCAAGGTGGAATCAAAACCCAAATTCAAAAGTTTTATTAGAAAAAATTTTTAAACATTATCATTACCAAAAAAGTGGCATCAAAAGCCAACAAATGGATATTCATTTATTGAATTTTACAGGTGCTAATGGCTTTGCTTTGATGCAAAACAAGGATTTTGATAAATATACACTTATTTGTATTATGGAATTTTTGAAAACAAAAATCCTTTCAAGAGCTTATTTGTTGCAATCTGCTGAAAGGCATATTTCTGAAAAATCTTCTGATAAATCCAATCCAAATGCCAATACTTTTGTAGAAACTTTGGAACGTTATTATTTTAAGCCCGACATTCACGCACAAGCAATGGCAGGCGAAATCTGTAATCAACAATACGGAAATATTACCTTAGAATACATCAAAACTGATAATAAACCGCAATATTTGAAGGTTTTGGTTACATTTTATAATGACCGACTTTTTACTGTTCCGTTGGCTTTTGATGATTTTTTGAAAGAAATGTTTTTTTAATTGGGAATTAAAAATTAGGAATTAGGAATGGAATACAATAAAGTATAAGACACAAAATTATATTTTTTAAGAAATATTTTTTTAATTGGGAATTAAAAATTAAGAATTAGGAATGGAATACAATAAAGTATAAGACACAAAATTATATTTTTTAAGAAATATTTTTAAAATAATTAGCATAAAATTTGGATAATTAAATAAAAACAGCTATTAATTCTTAATTCCTAATTCCTAATTCCTAATTCCTAATTCCATCTCACGTTTTGCATCTTTTTCTTTTTCAGAATCACGTTTATCAAATAATTTTTTACCTTTTGCAACCGCAATTTCTATTTTTAAAAGACCTTTGTCATTGATAAAAATATGTGTTGGAATAATTGTAACGCCATTTTCTTGGCTTTTTTCACGAATTTTTTTCAATTCCTTTTTTTTCAAAAGCAATTTTTTTGGACGTTCTGGGTCGTGGTTGTTGTAAGTTCCTTCGGTATATTGCGAAATATTCATTTGTTTGAGCCAAAGCCCATCATCTTGAAACATACCAAAAGCATCTTGCCAACTCACTTTACTTTGTCTAAGTGATTTGATTTCAGTGCCTCTCAGCACAATACCTGCGGTGTATTTTTCCAAAAAATAATATTCGTGACTTGCTTTACGGTTGTGAATACTTAATGTTTTTTGTACTTCTTCTTTTTTCTTTGACATATTGTCCCCTAATCCCCAAAGGGGAATTAAAAAATGTGATAAAATATTTTTTCTATGCTTTTTCAACTTTTGGAGGGTTTGAAACCCTCCAAAAGTCTTTGCTAAGATTTTTTTTTGTAAAAAGTATATAATTACCTTTCTTTTTGTTTTAAATAATTTTAAAAATTTAGTTTTTTTAGATTTGTAATTTTTCAAAAAAATGGTCAAACCTTCGTAACATCAGGTAAAGATACTTGGGTAATGAGTGCGTTTATTTTTTCCATTTTTTTTGGAAAAAGTTTATCTGCTTCATATTGATTAAGTTTTTTATCAATAATAACAGTATTATCTTGTAAAATTTGTTTTTTTTTCATAATAAACCTTTTGAGCATTTTAAACAATTATTATACAAAAATAATTTCAAAAACAACATTTTTTTAAGAATTTATCATAAAAAACGTTGTTTTATTTTGAATTTGGCTGTTTCATTTAACATTCAACATTTATCATTCAACATTATAAAAGCCTCATCAAATACGCACACACAATTCCGCCATACGTACCAACTGCATAACCCAAAACCGCCAACAAAACGCCCACAGGTGCAAGCACAGGATTAAACGCAGACGCAACCACAGGAGCAGATGCTGCACCACCAATATTTGCCTGACTGCCTACCGCCACAAAAAAGAAAGGTGCTTTTATCAATTTTGCAACAATAATTAAGACCGTAATATGTGTAAGCATCCACAAAATACCAATTAAGAAAAATCCTAAATTATCAAAAATTTCATAAAAATTCATTTTCATACCAATACAAGCCACCATAAAATACAAGAATAAACTTGCAATCTTAGACGCTCCCACACCTTCCAAAGCACGCATATCAGGTACAAACGACAATAAAACGCCAAAAGTAGTAGCCAATACCACAATCCAGAAAAATATATCTGCCAAACTAAATTGTATTAAATATGGAGCATTTTCTTTGATAAATGGAGCAATAATTTCAGCCAAATAATGCGAAATTGCAGTTCCTGCAAACGCAACCGCAATAATCGTAAGCATATCTGTTAGCGTAGGAATTTTGATAATACTTGCTTGATATGCTTCCATACGCTTTTCTATTTCCACAATGGAAGACGCATCAGCTTGAAGCCATTTATCCAATTTTTCACGAATACCTGCCCCATACAACAAAAATGCCATCCAAATATTAGCAGTGATTACATCAACGATTGCCATTGCAGAAAAAAGTTTGTCCCCTACATTAAAAGCCTCTTTCATAGCCATTTGATTTGCTCCTCCGCCTATCCAACTTCCTGCAATAGTGCTTAATCCACGCCACGCTTCGTCTTTTCCAACGTGAGAAAGCAAGTCAGGAAAAAGATTTTTTACGATTGCCAACGAAACTACACCGCCCAAAATCACGCCTAATGTTCCTGCAAAAAACATAATAAGTGCCTTAGGTCCCAATTTTTTTAATGCTCCAAAATCAATGCTAATAGTTAATAACACCAAACTTGCAGGCAATAAATAACGTGAAGCAACAAAATATAATTTGGTTTTTTCAGCAGAAATGATGTTATAAGTATTCAAAAATGCAGGTATAAAATAACACAATAACAACGCAGGTACATATTTATAAAAACCTTCAAATGCTTTCATTTTTTCGGTTTGAAAAATAATAGCCAAGATACTCAACAAAATACCCAATACAACCGCATCATTTTCAAAAATAGGTGGTGGTACAGAAAGTAAGGTAGAAATTAACATCATCTTTGATTAAGTTTTTGCTTAAAAAAATATTTTTAAAAAGATAAAATCCAAAAATAAAGAATTTTTAGACTAAAAACAAAGTACGTTTTCTAAATTTAGATTTTTTTAAAAGATAAAAAAAATCTTGTAGTTTAATTTTAAAATTAACTAATTATTTAGTTGTCATTTAAAATAAAAAATACGCTTTAAAATCAAATTTTAGAGCGTATTTTTTATTTTATGCAATAGATTCTACTAAGATTCTTATTTCATTTTTTACAACTTCAATTACACCACCATCTATTTCATAGATTTTAGCACCTTCGGAAGTGGTATTAAGCGTGAGCGTACCTTTTCCTAATATGCTAATAAGTGGAGCGTGGTCTTTCAAAATTTCAAAACCACCATTTACACCAGGCAATACTGCTTGTGTAATTTCGCCATTGAATACTTGGCGGTCAGGACTTATAACTTGTACTTTCATATAAATTAAGCCCCCCAGCCCCCGAAGGGGGAGTTTTTATTTGCGTAAAAGTTCCCCCTTTGGGGGTTAGGGGGCTTCTTTTACTTGCGTGCTTCTGCTTCTTTAATTTGTTTTTTACCTTTTTCAATAGCTTCTTCAATCGTACCTACGAGGTTAAACGCAGATTCAGGATATTCAAGCAAAGAATCATCTTCAAGAAGGCGTGTAAAACCTTTGATAGTATCTTTAATATCAACCAAAGCACCTTTTAGACCTGTAAATGCCTCTGCCACGTGGAAAGGTTGAGAAAGAAAACGTTGAATACGTCTTGCTTTATTTACAATTTTGCGGTCATCTTCTGAAAGCTCATCAAGCCCCAAGATTGCAATAATATCCTGCAATTCATTGTAACGTTGTAATGTTTCTTTAATTCTTTGTGCAATATTATAATGTTCTTCACCCACTACATCAACCGTAAGAATACGTGAGGTAGAATCCAATGGATCCACCGCAGGATAAATACCAAGTGCAGCAAGTTTACGAGAAAGTACCGTAGTAGCGTCCAAATGGGCAAAAGTAGTAGCTGGTGCAGGGTCAGTCAAGTCATCAGCAGGTACATAAACCGCTTGAACAGACGTGATAGAACCACGTTTTGTGGAAGTAATACGTTCTTGCATAGCACCCATTTCGGTTGCCAAAGTTGGTTGATAACCTACCGCAGAAGGCATACGTCCCAAAAGTGCTGACACTTCAGAACCTGCTTGTGTAAAACGGAAAATATTATCAATAAAGAACAAAATATCTTTTCCTTTGCCTTCGCCATCACCATCACGGAAATATTCCGCAATAGAAAGACCAGAAAGAGCAACCCTTGCACGCGCACCAGGAGGCTCATTCATTTGTCCAAAAATAAAGGTTGCTTGTGATTTTTTCAATTCTTCCATATCCACTTTGCTCAAATCCCAACCACCTTGTTCCATTGATTCTTTGAACTCATGACCATATCTGATAATGTTTGCTTCAATCATCTCACGCAACAAGTCATTACCCTCACGAGTACGCTCACCTACGCCTGCAAATACAGAAAGACCAGCGTGTGCTTTTGCGATATTGTTGATAAGTTCTTGGATAAGTACCGTTTTTCCTACACCAGCACCACCAAAAAGACCAATTTTACCACCTTTTGCATAAGGTTCAAGAAGGTCAATTACTTTGATACCTGTAAAAAGAATTTCGGTAGAAGTAGAAAGTTGGTCAAAAGCAGGAGCTTCTTTGTGGATAGGATACGCACCTTCTGAAACAGGTTGTGGAATACCATCTATTGCATCACCTACTACATTAAATAAACGACCTTTTACGCTATCACCTGTAGGCATAGAGATTGGTTTTTCCAAATCCACTACATTCATACCACGTTGCAAACCTTCGGTTGCGTCCATTGCGATAGTACGAACACGGTCTTCGCCTAAGTGTTGTTGACATTCCAACACGATTTTTTGTCCGTTGGATTTTGTAATTTCCAAAGCGTTATAAATGTTAGGCAAAAAAGTGCCTTCGCCTGAAAAGATAACATCTACAACTGGTCCAATAATTTGGGTAATTTTACCGATATTTGCCATTATGATTTATTTTTGGGGGTATATCAAGTATTAAAAAATAGTTTTACTTGTTGTGTTTTATTTTAATTTGGCAAAATTAAACTAAAATTTGAAATTTTGTGTATTGATTTTAATTTTTTTCGTTTATTTGTAAAAAAATATGTTATATAAAGGTAACAGGAATTAGTAGTCAGGAGTCAGTATTATTATGATTATTATTTATGTAGCAATTTGGCTGTTTTTTTTCTTTAAATGTTTGCACCTTAGACTTTAAAATACACAAAAACTAAAATTAGAGATGTTAAAAAATAAAAAGAAATACATATTAATACTTTTTGTGCCAATTTTATTAATTTGTTTTTTTATATATTTTCAACCAATAAAAAAAGAAGAAATTGTACCAAAAATTACAAATGAAGAAACCAACAAAACAACAAAATCAAAAAATGAAATTTTAGATACAACTCATTCATCTTTATTTGACAAATGCAAATATTACGATTTAAAAGAAAACTCTTTTTATAAAAATAATTATGAATTACTTCACAATAAAGAAACAGGAGCATACAATCTTTATCATTTAACTTTTGAGGATTTTAAAAAATTTAATCTTGTTCCTTTTTTTAGAAAATTAGGTTACAAAATGAATAATGATGAATACCCAAATAAATTATTTGTTTTTGGTTGTTATAATTTTTCAAATGATTTAAAAGGCATTACATTTCTTAACAATGCAGAAGGCGGTTATAGATTACATTTAGTTGTTTATAAAAATAATAATCCTGTTTCCATCTATCCAGAAGACATTGCATTTTCTTGGGGTGATATTGGTTATATAAATCATACAACATCAAAATTTATTGCACCTAATTCATTTTTGATAGAAACCAAAGAATATCTCCAAAATAAAATGACAAAAGATGTTAGTTCAAAAATTGTTATAAACGAAAAAGGAGAAATTATAAAATATAATTTAAAATAAAAACCAAATAATATTTTTAAATGTACGAATTTATTTTTTCTTTAAATCCTACTATGATATATTTTCTAAAAGTTAGGTATAAAACCCAAATTCAATGATAAAGAAACATTTATAAACTGGGAACTGCGGAAAAGTACTAAAAAGTATTTTTTAACGATTTTAAGCAATCTTTTCTTTATAAAAAATGTCTAAAAAATAAATTTTACAACTAAAAAAAAGGTCTGTACCGTAGCTTGCGGAGGTCTGACCTTTTTTTATCTAATAAAGTTTGTGGTTAAAAATCTCAAAAAATATCGTCTGTACCGTAGTTTACGAAGGTCTGACGATATCTTTTGAGATTTCCGCAGTTCCCAGTATAAAATTGGAATAAAAAATTATTGATAATTTTTTAATCTTGATAATTTCAATAAAAAATTTACGGTTGTCTGACAATTTTTGTGGAAAAAGGAAAAAATGATATTTTGTAGCACACACTTTTAGTGTGTGTCTTTGTCAAAGCCTCATTTAACTATGTTTTTCACACACTAAAAGTGTGTGTTACATTAGTCTTCCACAAAAATTGTCATAGAACCAAATTTACATTATTTGTGTGTGAAAAATTTTCCTTTTATTTGTAAAAAATGAAATTTTTTTTAAACCCAAAAAATCATTAAATTTGCCAAAAATAATATAAAAACTAAAATTCAACATGGAAACAGGCGAATTATTACCTCTAACTTCCCAAATTAGGCGTGATATTGTACGAATGGTACATCAAGTTCAATCAGGACACCCAGGCGGGTCGTTGGGTTGTGTGGAATATTTTATCGCATTATATTTTAAAATTATGCGTTACAAATTGCCTTTTACAATGGAAGGCAAAAACGAAGATATGTTTTTCTTGTCAAATGGACATATTTCTCCTGTGTGGTATAGCACACTTGCAAGAGCTGGCTTTTTTCCAAAAGAAGAATTGGCTACTTTTCGCAAAATAAATTCACGCTTACAAGGACACCCTGCTACTGCTGAACATTTGGAAGGTATAAGAGTAGCATCTGGCTCTCTTGGTCAAGGGCTTTCGGTGGCAATAGGCGTGGCACAATCCAAAAAACTTAACAATGATTCGCACCTTGTATATGTACTGATGGGTGATGGCGAACAACAAGAAGGTCAAGTTTGGGAAGGTGCTATGTATGCAGCGCATCACAAAGTTGATAATCTTATTGCAACGATTGATGTAAATGGACAACAAATAGATGGTTCTACTGATAAAGTAATGTCATTGCAGAACCTTGAAGCAAAATGGAAAGCATTTGGTTGGCAAGTAATGACAATGAATGGTAATCATCTGGACGAGGTTGTAAAAACTTTGCAACTTGCTACACATCTCACAGGAAAAGGACAACCTGTAATGATTTTGATGAAAACCGAAATGGGTTTTGGCGTTGATTTTATGATGGGTTCGCATCATTGGCACGGTATTGCTCCAAATGATGAACAACTTGCCAAAGCACTTGCTCAATTACCTCAAACAGTAGGAGATTATTAGAATGGTAAATGGTGAATGGTAAATTAAATACAAAAAAACGCTTTTATTTTCAAAATAAAAGCGTTTTTTTTGTAATTTTGAACAAAAAAAAGCACTCAAAACTATGGAAAATCACGAACAAGCCCAAGCTAATAAATTTGATAAAATCATCAAAGAGAATATTTTGCCAAGTGTGGTAATGCTTGTCAATCAAGTTTTACAGCTTGATATTGATATTCAAAATCTTTCAGATTTGCCTGAACAAATACAAACCACCATAGAACGTGAGCCTGATGTACTAAAAATGGTGAATTTTCCGAATGAACCACACAAAAATTATATTTTGCAAATTGAATTTCAGACATTGAATAATGATGAAATGCACAAGCGAATGATGGAATATTATGCTATTTTGCACCGAAAACATAATGTTCCTCTGTTGCAATTTGTCATTTATATTGGGCATAAAAAAATGGAAATGCAAAATGAAATTCGCCACAATGATATTTCATTCAGATATAATTTATTCAATATGGAAACCATAAATTACAATGATTTTCTTGTTTCAGATATTCCAGAGGTGGTTATGTTGGGTGTTTTGTCAGGTTTTGGACACGAAGAAAAAGAGACAGTTTTAACAAAACTTTTGAATAAAATTGTTACACTTTCTACCACACTTCCACGTTATAAAAATACAAACATTAAGGACAAATTTGTAACGCAGTTTAGTGTGTTGTCCAAAGTAAAAAAATTACATCACTTTATCCCCCAAATTCTTAAAAAAATGGCACTAATTTTTAATATTGAAGATGACGAGTTTTATAAACAAGGTTTGCAAATAGGTGTTCAGCAAACACTTGAAAAAGCGAACTTAGAGAAAGATCAACTTATCCAAAAAAATATTCTCAAAGCATATCAATCAGGAATTGATATTGGTATGATTTCAAATATCTTTGATGTTAGTATTGAAGAAGTAAAAAAAATCATTAAAAATGCAAAGTAATTACTTTTTACTTTATTCATAAAAAAACCGCTTTATTTTTGAAATAAAGCGGTTTTTTTATTTTATTCTTCACTTGTGAATTTATCTAAAAGTTTTCGTATTGTAATATAATTTTTGCTAAAAAAATTTAATTCATTTATCAAAAAACTTAATTTATGATTGTATTTTTAGAAAAATGATGTTAATTTTGTATCTAATTATCAAACAAAATAGAAAAATATAAATAAAATACAAAAAAAATGGAAAATTGGATACAACAAATAGGACAAATCTTAAAACAAAGAAATAACATTGTTAATATTGATATTGAAAATAAAAAAGTTCAATATTCTGAAAAAATCAAACAAAACAGAATTATAAAATCCTTGTCAGGTGATGAGGAAATTGTAAGAGCGTTTTTGTTGGATAGACTTGTGAATGAATTGCATTACAACCCTAATAACCTTGAAATTGAAAAAGAATACGATATAAAAGGAGGACACGGAAAACTTAGTCCAAGAATTGACCTTTTGGTAAAAGATGAAAATAATAATCCTTTCTTTTTTATTGAAATCAAAGCACCTGAAGAATACGAAAAAGGAAAAGAAAATATAGATGGACAATTATTTTCATTGGCACAAGCAGAAGAAAAAGACCACAAAACCAAAGTAAACTATTTGGTATATTATACCTGTGAATTATTGGAAAATGAACTTATAGACAAGGTAATTATCATTGATTTTGAGAAATATAAAACCTATACAGATTGGGAAAATGATGGTTTTATTTCCATTGGTTCATCACTTACCGCAGGTTATGGACAACCACAAAAACAACCTTTTGTTAAAGGAGATAAAAATTATGGTTTAAAAACAAAAATCAATCGCAAAGATGTTGAAAGTCTTGGCAAAAATCTTCATAATGTGCTTTGGGGAGGCGGTGGCACCAATGACAGCGAAATATTTTATTCGTTGGTCAATATTATTTTGGCTAAAATTCAAGATGAATATGAAAAAGAAGATGGAGAAAAATATGATTTCCAAATTTACCAATATGGAAATAATGTAGAAAACCAAGAAAAAATGTATAAACGTATCAATGATTTATACAAAAGAGCATTAAAATTTCAATTAAATATTTTAGAACAACAAAATATAGATGGGGATAATATTATTAACAGAATAAAATTCCCACTTAATAAACTAATTCATACTGTTCAACAATTAGAAAAATTTTCATTTTTGGAAGGACGTAATTCATTAGATGGAACTGATATTTTAGGCGATTTTTTTGAAAGTATTACTCGTGAAGGCTTCAAACAAAACAAAGGGCAATTTTTTACACCTACACCTATTGTTGATTTTCTATTATATGCTTTACAATTAGATAATTTAGCCATTGAAAAGTTAAATACAGAAATGAAACTCCCTTATATTATTGACCCCTCTGCAGGTAGTGGGACGTATATTATACAGGCAATGAAACTTATTACCAAAGAACTTAAATACAAACAAAATGAACAAATAAAATCAAGCAAACAAATAACACAAAAATTTGAAAGTTTATTTTTGCCTGACGACAACGAGAATAAATGGGCAAAAGAATATTTGTATGCTTCTGAAATCAATTCTGATTTGGGAACTGCTTCTAAGGTAAATATGATTCTGCACGGTGATGGCTCTACTAATATTTTTGTGAAAGATGGATTATTGTCTTTTCGTAATTATGCAAAAGAAACTAAACCTAATTTTTTAGAAAATTATTCTTCTGATGCTCTTTACAATGACAAAGAAGTGAATGCACAATTTGATGTGGTTATTAGTAATCCGCCTTTTAGTGTGGATTTGGATACACAAACACAAAGAGAAGTAAAAAATGTTTTTATTTTTGGGGACAAAAAAAATTCTGAAAATCTGTTTATTGAACGTTATTATCAACTGCTCAAAGAAGGCGGAAGGCTGGGCGTAGTATTGCCTGAAAGTGTATTTGATACGACTGAAAATAAATATATTCGTCTTTTTATTTTCAAATATTTTAATGTGAAAGCCATTATAAGCCTTCCACAGGTTACTTTTGAGCCTTATACCAGCACAAAAACAAGTTTGCTTTTTGCACAAAAGAAAACAAAAAAAGAAGTAGAACAATGGAATGAATTATGGGACGAATTTGGCAAAGAATGGGCAAAACTCAAAACTCGTGTTGCGGATTATGTGCTGTATTTTGTGGAAGAAAAACCACTTAATAAAAAATGGGCGGTTGATGTGGTGCAAAATATTGAAAATAAGGATTTTAGAGCAATAAACAAAATCATTTTTCATTTTCTCAAAAATTATATTACACTTGAAGATGAAACATTAACCACAAAAGAACTACTAATCAAGTATCGTCAAGATATAGAAAATTTATCAAAATATGATAAAGACACACATATTTTTGGGTATTATAATGCGTGGTGGGTTTTTGGAGAAGTTGCCAAAAAATTAGACCAAGATATTTTTATGGCTGAAGCTGAAAATGTAGGGTACAAAAAAACAACACGTAGTAATAATCCAATGCCTAATGATTTGTATGATGTGGAATACGCACCTACAAAACTAAATACTACCGAAATTTTGCAAGAATATCAAAAAAATATTCGTGATGAAAAGGTAAAACAAAATAAAAGTAATGATGAGCTTAAAAGTGAAGAAGCAAAAATTACAGAAAAAAACAATGAAACCTTAAACCAAAAAATTGAAAAATTAAAAAAAGAAATTGATAAAAGAGCTAAAAAAATAGAAAATTTGGAAAATGACGTTAAACTTGTTACCCAAATTTTTGAAACCTATTATCAAAATGGCGTACTCAAAAATGAATATGCAGAACGCATAGATAACGAACTTCTTAAACATTTCAAAAAAAATGGAATCCTTGAATATAAAAAAAGTAAAGATATCGTATTGCGTAAAAACAAAAATAATTTTCTCACAATTTTAGATTATATCAGAAACGAAGTATCATGGCAATAAAATGGTTTAAAGCAAAATTATCTGATTTTGGGTATGAAGCAAGTTTAAGAAATGATACGGAATATATCTATTTTTTAAATCAAAATACTAATTTCTATTTTTATAATCACCTTTTTGATTTTATTTTATACAATTCAACTAATTTAAATGAATTGGAAGAATTTTTATATGCAGAAATTGGAGATGTATCAAAAAAAGGAGAAGTAACACCTACAAAATTATCTTTTTTAGATAGAAATGAAGAAAATGAAAATCTTTTTAAAAAAATTGAAAAAGGTGATATTATAAAACCCTTAAAAGGTGATATTTTAATCTCTAAAATAAGACCTTATTTGAACAAAGTTGTATTAATTGATGAAACTAATGAACAAGTTTTTTTTACAAAGGCTTTTATTCATATCAGACCAAAAATAAATAGCAAAATCCTTTATCTTTTATTAAGAACTTTATTTTTTAAGCAACTAAATTCTGTTGCGAGACAAGGCAAAGGTTATCCTACTTTGAAAGAGGAAGATATACAATCAATTCGTTTTTCTAAGCAAATTATTGATAATCTTTTAAACCAAGAAAGTTATATAATTGAAAAAATCCAATTTATAGAAAATGAAATTGAAAAACTAAAAGCCTCCAAACTAAAAGACTTAGAAATTATCAATCAAGTTTTTGGAGAAGAATTTGGTTTTGATTGGGGGACTTTTGAGAAATTAAGTAGGGAAAAAGTATATAAAATAAAACTTTCAGACATTTCTAAAACAATTGATTTTAGAATGGCTACAAAATTTCATTCTATTAAATATGATTTTTTGAAATTAGATATTTTTAAAAAATATAAATTTGGTCATTTTTCTGAATTTATGACTTTGGGCAGGCAAATACAACCAGAAGAATTTGAAGAAGAAAATGAATATTATTATTTGATGCCAAATAGCATAAAAACTAATGCTTTGGACGATGAATTAATGAAACCTATTAAAACATCATTTTATGAAAATTTAAAACACATTTCTTTAAAATTTAATGATTTGATTTTAGCAGCATCAGGTGAAGGAACTATTGGAAAATCTGCTATTTATAATTCTGAAAAAGAGGCTATAACATCACAATTTATAATGAAAATAGAATTAAAAGATAAAAATTTAGTTCAATATTTTCATTATTATATGCAATCATCTTTCTTTTTACTTACTGTTGAAAAATTTAAAAAAGGTATGGGAAATATGACTAATATTTTTGTTTCACAAGTAAAAGATTTTCCTATTTTGTATGATGACACCAAAGTAGAAAAAATCACCCAAAAAATCCAATCTCAAATCCAAGCCCAAAATGTCATAGACGAACAAATAGAAGCAAAACAACAGGAAATAAGCCTTTTGATAGAAAATGCGATAAAAAATGTGTAATTTTTATTTGTTTCTTCCACACAAATAAAATTATAACTCAATACAAAAAAAACCGCTTAATTCTTAGAATTAAGCGGTTTTTTTGTGAATAAAGTAAAAACTTACTTTGCGTTTTTAATGATTTTTTTGTTTCTGTAAAATTTCCCTTGCAGTTTTTTTTTGAAATATTATTTTTTTTACAAGTTCAAAAAATCAGGGATTAATTTTGTGTCATTCTGAAAGAATCTGGCTGTTTTTCTGCTGGGAACAGCCAGATTCTTTCAGAATGACACCAAAGCAAAAAAGGTATTCCACAAAAATTGTCAGAGTACCAAAAAAACTTTCCAAGTTTTTTAAAACTTAGAAAGTCTAAAAAAATAGCAAAATTAAAAAATCCTGAATTATCCAAAAAATTTTAAAATTCTGCTCTTATTTGGCTGTTTAATTCCTAATTCCCCATTCTTAATTCCTAATTGATTTTTACGCTTTCAGCGTAAAAGAAAAAACATTTCCATTTTCATCTGATTGAATTTGTACCTTGCCATTTTGGGCTTCAACCATTAGTTTTATATACACAAGACCCCAACCAGATGCACGAACAGCATTATTTTTGTCAAAAAGCAGGTTTTGGTCATTTGTTGGAATATTTTTTCCGAAATCCTGT